>NZ_JAVRBF010000638.1:0-283 GCF_032436805.1 Streptomyces sp. P17
TCCAGAACCGCAACGCCTACAACCAGCAGCACGCGGTGCAGGTGATCAAGCGGCCGCCCGCGGTCGCCGGCGGGCCGGAGCGGCTCGACGTCCTGGTCAACACCTTCGGCGGCAACGCCATCTCCGACCGTTCGCTGCCGCGGGTGGCCACCCTCGTGGGCGCGGAGGGCGGCTACATCCCGGAGGCGGCCGCGGCCTACAGCGCGGCCGGCACGGTCCAGGGCAACATCATCGGCGCCTATGGCGGCTGGCGCGTCCCCACCGCCGACTACGCGGGCGCCGG
>NZ_JAVRBF010000639.1:0-253 GCF_032436805.1 Streptomyces sp. P17
AGTTATCGTCGGTGTGGCCGAAATCGTTGTAGCTTGGGGTGTACTCGTAATGATTGGCGAACGGGATGCTGGTCACGATGAGGTCCACCGAGTCGGACGGCATGGAGGCGGTCTCGTCAACGCAGTCGTTGTTGGAGTACTGCCAGCCCTCCCCGGCTGACGTGAGCCGGGTGACACCCATGCTGCGGGTTAGTTCGCCCTCGACCCAGACGAGTCCGAACGCCGCCTCGAGGCGTGGCGCAACGGCGAAAGA
>NZ_JAVRBF010000640.1:0-283 GCF_032436805.1 Streptomyces sp. P17
TTGCCCGGCGATAGCCGCCAACCTGTGCGCCTTTAGCGGGCGGGCTGATTTTTCACCAACGGCACGCCATTCTTTGCGACATAGTACCGGCTGGTTTTCTGCACGGGTTGACCACCGTGCAACAATTCGTCAGCGCGCCCGACTTTGACGCGTAGCATGAAATCGTAAGGATTGGTGCACAACATAAGATAGGCTTCAACTGGCACATTGTAGAGCATTGCGGCGGCTGCGGCGCGGATCGATACGCAATTTCCAAGGTCTTTGTGCCATGCGGGCGGCTGCG
>NZ_JAVRBF010000641.1:0-283 GCF_032436805.1 Streptomyces sp. P17
CTGATGCAATTGGAACTAGAAGAGGTTAGTCAAGAGAGAAAGACTCAAAAAGTATCTAGAAAGCGCCTAAGTCAATTATCTGAAAAGCAAGTAATCATTGAACGCAATGATTCTCTCTTATCTGAAGAATCAAAACGTTTGGCTGAGCAAACAACACATGGTCCATTTGGGAGCGGAATGGCTTCTGAATTGTCTGAGCTAAGAACGACAAAATCAAAATTATAACTCTCTGTTTATTTGTTATTTTTACTCTTTTCCTGTCTTGAAATGTTATAAATTTCCT
>NZ_JAVRBF010000642.1:0-283 GCF_032436805.1 Streptomyces sp. P17
GGTCTTTGAATGTTTCTGAGCTGCCTGGGCGGCAGCGAACGCCATGCCACGTCTTGCGCGACACACCTCGACTTTCTGAGCTGCCTGGGCGGCAGCGAACGCAGCATTCAAGGCAGAACCCGCGACCATCTCTTTCTGAGCTGCCTGGGCGGCAGCGAACTCGGCATCGGTGCCTAGCGTCGGTATTATCCTTTTCTGAGCTGCCTGGGCGGCAGCGAACAACCAGTCGGCAATGATTCGGCTAGGGTGTTCTGGCTGAGCTGCGTGGGCGGCAGCGTCGGCG
>NZ_JAVRBF010000643.1:0-282 GCF_032436805.1 Streptomyces sp. P17
CGAGGCCGATCATCGCAGTGCCAGCGCGGCGCCACCCCTCCGTCTGAGAGGCCTTCGCGGTCGCCGCGCCCAGAGTCTCCACCGACGCCTTCGCGCGACCCAGCGCCGCCGTGAATCCTTCCACAGAGGCAGCGAGAATGACCTTGACATTGCGATCAGCCATCAGGGCCTCCCTTCGGGGTGCTCGAACGCGAACCACTTGAGGTGGTGGGTGGGGACGGGCTGGTCATGGTTGGCAGCCTCGAGGGCCTTGACGTGCTTGCTCTGCACCTGCTCCAGCAC
>NZ_JAVRBF010000644.1:0-282 GCF_032436805.1 Streptomyces sp. P17
TTACTCGAATACACCGATTACAACTTACGCTGCACTAAATGATATCTGTAATAGCCAAGAACACACGATCGTTGATATGGGTGATGATGCCTTTACTCAAGGTCGCCCTCATCCAATGATTGATCCAACGTTGCGCAACCAACGCATTGTACAAGAAGCACGTGATCCAGAAACTGCCGTTATCTTGTTTGATGTCGTATTAGGATACGGAGCATCAGAGCAACCGATGGATGAGCTAATTTCAGAACTTGAAAATCTGAAGAGTGAACAAGAGCAACTTCC
>NZ_JAVRBF010000645.1:0-281 GCF_032436805.1 Streptomyces sp. P17
TCGGCACGACGCGGTTGACGCGGATGTACAGCTCCGGGGAATCGTCGGCCGGGCCGGAGATGATCAGCGGGGTACGCGCTTCGTCGATCAGGATGGAGTCGACTTCGTCGACGATGGCGTAGTGCAGGCCGCGCTGGTAGCGGTCGGCCTTGGACAGCGCCATGTTGTCGCGCAGGTAGTCGAAACCGAATTCGTTGTTGGTGCCGTAGGTGATGTCGGCGGCGTAGGCCTCGCGCTTGTCGCTGTGCGGCATGCCCGGGTACACCACGCCCACGCTCAGG
>NZ_JAVRBF010000059.1:0-51363 GCF_032436805.1 Streptomyces sp. P17
TGACCGACAACAACCAACGACACGGGGGTCACGTTTCAACCGCCCAAAACGGGTCAAAATTCAGCCGCCGCCGACACAGGCCTGCGCTGACGAGCCCGGCGATCGATGCCGACCAGGCTGCGCCGCTCATGACCGGCGAACCCACACCGGCCGGCGGCTACTTTTTCGGCGGCACTGTCGGCATCCCCAGGAACGGCAGCTTCAGTGCACCGAAAGCGCTCGACGGGACGGCCGGGCGCAGCGGCTTCACGGGTGTCAGCCGTTGGTACGCCGTTCCCGGCGCCGGACGCGGGTCTGCCTCGCCCTTGTTGGGCCAGTACGACATTGCGCGCTCGGCCTGGGCTGTGATCGTGAGGGAGGGGTTGACTCCGAGATTGGCGGAGATCGCCGAGCCGTCGACGACGGAAATGCCAGGGTGACCGTACAGACGGTGGTACGGATCGATCACGCCGGTCTCGGGAGAGTCGCCGATCGGACAGCCGCCCAGGAAGTGGGCGGTGAGCGGCATGCCCGTCAGCTCGCCCACATTGCTGCCCGCGAAGCCGTTCACCTCAGCAGCGATGACGGAGGCGGCTTCCGAAGCTGCCTTGATCTGTATGGGATTGGGGGAGCCGTGTCCCTGACGAGCCAGCAGCAGACCCTTGCCGAGTCCATTTGGTTTCAGGTAGGTCGTCAGGGAGTTGTCCAGCGATTGCATCACCAGGCCGATGATCGTCCGCTCGGACCAGTGGCGGTTGGAGATCGAGCGGGCCATGAGCACCGGGTGCTTCGCCGCGTTCGCCAGCCAGCCCAGGACCCTGGAAGAGCCCTCCGCGTACGGGACTTGCAAGATGTCCGTCATGCCCATCGCGTTCGATCCCTTGCCGTAGCGGGCGGGCTCGATGTGGGTGTTGGCGTCGGGGTGGATGGAGGAGGTGCAGGCGACACCGCGCGTGAAGTCGATGCTTCGCCCGCCGGAAACTTTGCGGTAGCGCCGGTTGTTGGTGTGCACGGTCACCAGGGACTCGGAATTGGTGCGGGTCAGTTCACCCAACTTTGCAGAGACGAGCGGCAGTTGGCCACTCGCCTTCATCCGGTGCAGCAGGCTCTGTGTGCCGTACGTACCAGCCGCGATGACGACCTGCCGGGTCGTGAAGGTACGGCCCTGGCTCCTGCGTCTTCGGTCCGTCGGCCGGGTGTGGACCGTGTGGCCGCCCTGCGGGTCGTCCGTGATCGAGACGACCGTCGTCATGGGGTGGACGATGGCACCCGCCTTCTCGGCGAGATAGAGGTAGTTCTCGTTGAGGGTGTTCTTCGCGCGGTGGCGGCAGCCCGTCATGCACTCGCCGCACTCGGTGCAGGCCTTGCGGGCGGGGCCCGCACCACCGAAGTACGGGTCGGGCACCTCCTCGCCGGGCCTGGCCTTCTGTGTCCCGTCAGCGTCCTGGCCGTCGCCGAAGAAGACCGCTACGGGAGTCATGTGGAAGGTTTCGCCGACGCCCATCCGCTCGGCTGCCGCCTTGAAGTGGACGTCGGCAGGGGTCATGGTCGGGTTGAGCCGCACTCCGAGCATGCGCCGGGCCTGGTCGAAATACGGCTTCAATTCCCCTTCCCAGTCGGTGATGTCCTTCCACTGCGGGTCCTCGAAGAACGGCTTCAGCGGTTCGTACAGGGCGTTGGCGTAATTGAGGGAACCACCGCCGACCCCCGCCCCGGCCATCACCATCACGTTGCCCAGCGGATGGATGCGCTGGATTCCGTACATGCCGAGCCTGGGTGCCCAGAGATAGTTCTTGACGTCCCACGAGTTCTTGGGCAGCGAGTCGGGCGTGAAGCGGCGGCCCGCCTCCAACACGCCCACGCGGTAGCCCTTTTCAGTGAGCCGAAGTGCGGTGACGGATCCGCCGAAACCCGAGCCGACTACGACCACGTCGTAGTCGTAGGCGGAGTCGTCGTTCTGCTTGTCCTGCTTCTGGGAAGGGGCTTTTCGTGACATGTGCTCTCCTCATTGAGAACGGGTCGGATTTAGCGAAGACGAACGCCTTCATCGGATTCGGGATCCGACACACGCGCGTCGCGTGCTTCTCGTCGCCCTCGGCAGCAGTCGCTGGGTGGGCGATGGGCTGCCGGTCATCGGCGAATGGACAGTGCCGTACGTGAGTGCGGTTCTGCCGCGTGGCCGGGCCCCCGCGCCGGCGGGTGCGGGCCATCTGCGCGTGGGGTCCGTACGGACGATTTTCAGTTCGTGCGGAGTGGAGTTGCCCCAGGTCGATCGTCGCGTCACATCAGTGAAGCGACGGATGAAGACAACCGTCCTGATACGGGCACGGCGGCCTCGAGCCTGCCAGGGCTACGAGCTCGCAAGAGCTCGGGCCAGAAGGCCGGTCGCCGACACCCGGCCTTGCCGTCCGCCGTACACGAGGTGCTTCCTGACCGCACCGCCTGGTGCGGTCAGGACGGCGGCTTCAATCGTTCACCACTGGGTCGAGCACATTCCGGCAGCGTGATGGGGCCAGGCCACCGCTGCCGATTCGGTCCCTGATCTGTGACCCTCGCGCGCCATGCTGGTGACAGGGGAGTCGAGATGTCAGACAGCCCGTGAGCCAACCAATGAGGCCGCGTCACCACGAATCACTCTGACGGTCAGTCGAGCGAGGTGGTGGAGCCGGACGGTGACCAGGCCGGCGTGTCGATCGGCGAATAGTGCGTGTCCTTGCGGTCCAGGCGCTCCATCCGGCGACCCGAGTGCTCTTGGAGCACATCGGCGTCGAGCGGTGCCGCGAACGCGTTGTTCACGACGGTGTATTCGGCGGCGAGTCGTCCCACCGGAGCGATGGCCCCGAAGTCGATCCGGCCACCCGGGACGTAGAGGTCGTCCCTGATGTAGAAGCGCACCACATTGCCCCAGACGATATTGCCGAGTCCGTCGGGTGAGGAGAAGATGTGCTCGACGGTGCACTCGAACGCGATGGGCGCCCCCTTGATGCGAGGCGGTTTGACAGCGTCGGACGGTTCCTTCTCCAGCCCGACCGCATCGAACTCGTCGACATCGGGCTCGAACTCGAAGGCGCTGCGGTTCACCTCATTTATTTGCGGCAGCGTCGCCATGTTGGTGACGAACTCACCGGTGTCACGGATGTTGACGAAGCTGTCCTTGAGTGTGACGCCGTCCGAGCGCGGCTGAATCGACAGCGACACCCGGGGCGGCTTGCGGCCCACGACGGTGAAGAAGGAGATGGGCGCCACATTCCCCACGCCCTCGGTGGAGAGGGTGCTCACCCAGGCGATGGGTCGGGGGATGACGCTGCCGATGAGCAGCTTGTAGGCGGACTTCTCGTCCAGGTCAGCAGAATCGATGATCATGCGGTGTCCTTCGGCGGGTGAGGGGGGAAGTGGATCAGCGGCCCTTGATCGGTAGTACGGGCCGGAGGCGGCCCTGCTTGCGACCTTGGCGGCGGAGACCAAGCCGTCCTTGACGTCCTCGGTCTCGAAGAGCGGAACGGCGAGCCTGGTGTGGCCAGTGACCTGCTCCGTTGATGACGGCAGTCAGGGCGTCAGGGAGGCGCGGCCGCACGGCGGCGCCGGCCAGGTGGACTGACGCGCTCATGAGCGACACTCCTCGTGCGGTTGCGCCGCCGACCAGACTAGAAAGGACTGTAATCCTTTGAGTCATTTCACTTCAAGGTAACAGGAGTGGCGTACCCTGGGGCAGTGGTCAAATGGTCACGGTCATGTCGCCGGAATCGAAACAATGAGCGAAAGGGGTAGGGCATGGCGTGGTCCGCGTCCACGCGGTACGAGGTCGATCCCGCGCCGCACGGGCTGGCGCTGGTGCACGACCTGCTCAACACCATCCCGGCCGGCCGCCCGCGAGCGGCCGATCTCCTGGACGATCTCGGCGACGCACAGGCCTGGGTCGACCAGGCGCTGGCCGGCTGGGCCCAGGAGGCGGCGCAGGTCGCCGCCCAGGTGCATCTCGCAGAGAGTGATCTTGAGGAACTGCGTGGGCTGCGTGCTGAATTGCGGCGGCTCGTCGCCTCACGCAACGGCGATGCAATGCAGGACGGCGAACTCGACGTTGCGCCTGCCGTTCATGTCGCGGCGGCGGCTTTGCGGATGAACCGCGAGGGGCGGGTCGTCCTGGAGCCGCGCGGCCAGGGGTGGCGGTACGTGGCCGCCCTGATGCTCCTGGAGGTGTTCCAGGCTCAGCGCGCGGACACCTGGCGCCGGCTCAAGATCTGCCGCAATACCCGTTGCGCGACGGCGTTCTTCGACCGCACCCGGAACAGCAGCGGCGTATGGCACTCCACCAAGATCTGCGGCAACCTGGAGAACCTGCGTGCCCACCGGGCCCGTCAGCGGGTGCGTACCGCCGGGTCGTAGAAGTCCTCAGGGGCGAGGATGTCGAGCAGCTGCCGTCCGGCGTGCTCGGAGAGCAGGAGGCTCTCATTAAGGAAGCGGTGGTGAATGGCCACGGTCGCGATCCGGCCCTGTTCGTCGCGGACGAGAACGGTCACACCCTTCATCTG
Organism: Streptomyces sp. P17; assembly: GCF_032436805.1. Taxonomy (NCBI): domain Bacteria; kingdom Bacillati; phylum Actinomycetota; class Actinomycetes; order Kitasatosporales; family Streptomycetaceae; genus Streptomyces; species Streptomyces sp. P17. The sequence continues at coordinate 4,509 of NZ_JAVRBF010000059.1, forward strand.
CAGTCCGCCCAGAGCCAACACGGTCCACTCCAGATAGGTGCGCCGGCCACTGGCGGCCTGATGGGTGAACTCCAGCGACTCGTAGGTGTTGCTCATCACCGCCATTACGCGTGCGACCTGCTCCCGGCCCTTGATCGGACGAGTGAGCAGGGTCGCCTCCAGTGCGACGTCGGGGGCGAAGGCCTGCCCGAAGGCCGCCTGTGACTGCGCGTCGAACGCCTTCGTCCAGTCCACCTCGGGGACGTCGGCCGCCGTGTTGCCCGCCTGCTGTGACATGAGCCCTCATTTCTGAAACCACCGTAGCCATTTTAGTGCTTTCATGATTGCGCCAGAGGTCGGCCCGAAGCGCCAGACGCGACGGCGGTGGCGAAGTTCACATTGCTTGAGTTGAAATAACCTATAGCGTTACAGTCATTCCGCAGAATGAGCGATGGGACCGCTGCCGAGACGGGACTGGCACCTGCACTCCCTATTCCTCGGCCGCTGACCCGGCGGGCGGACGCGTCACTCCCCCCAACGCGTCCGCCCGCCGACCCCGCACTTCAGCTGTGCCCCTTGTGCCCGACGGCGCGTAGGAGGAAGGGCAGCAGACGGTCGGCCGTCTCCGCCGCAGTGGCGGTGTCGACCTGATCCGCTCGCAGTGGGGTGAGGAAGAACCTGCTCATCATGGGGCCGATGACCAGGTCGCCGAGCAGGTCGGCGTGCTCCACCGGCCGAACCTCGCCTCGGTCCACCGCGCGCTGCGTGATCTCCTCCATGCGTTGCCGTACGGGCAGCACGAACGCGTTCGTGAGGGCCTCGGCCAGGGCGACGTTGTATTGAGCCTCGCCGATCAGGGTCCGCAGTACCCCTCCCTCCTTCCCGGTCAGGGAGGTCGCCTTGTCCCGGAGCAGGGCGCGCAGGTCACCTTCGAGCGTGCCGGTGTCCGGCTGCGCCGCGAGGTCCTGGGCGTATGCGGCGGCGGCATCGACGACCAGGACCTCCTTGGACGGCCAGCGCCGGTAGAGGGTGGCGGTGGACACGCCGGCGCGGGCCGCCACGGCGGCGGTGGTGAGCGCGCCGTAGCCGCTCTCGGTCAGGACGGCCAGCGTCGCGTCCAGCAAGGCGCGGTCCCGCGTGGCATCGCGGGGGCGCCCCCGGCGTGCCGCGTGGGGTCGTTGCGAAGGTTCAGGAGGGGTCTCGGGAGGGGTGGTAGGGGTCACAGGGCAATCATACAGCTTCAACGAAACGAAATGTTTTCGTTTCGCATATGATGGCTTGCATGAACATCGACACGAGCACCGACAGCGATCCGGGCAACGCCTTCACGGCACACCACGCGGCGGAAACCGTCGCCCGCCTGCGTGCCACCTTCAACACCGGCCGCACCAAGCCCCTGGCCTGGCGAAAGCAGCAACTGCAGGAGCTGAGACGTCTGCTGACCGAACAGCAGGACGTCTTCACCGAGGCGCTGCACGCCGACCTCGGCAAGAACGCGACCGAGTCGTACGTCATGGAGATCGGCTTCCTCGTCAAGGAGATCGACCACACCCTGCGCCACCTCAATCGGTGGACGCGCCCGCACAGGGTCTGGGTGCCTCTGGCGCTGACGCCGGCCCACGCCTGGACCGTGCGTGAGCCGCTGGGCACGGTACTGATCATCAGCCCCTGGAACTACCCGCTGAATCTGGCGCTGGCTCCCCTCATCGGTGCACTGGCCGCAGGGAACTGCGTCGTCCTCAAGCCCAGCGAGGTCGCCCCCGCGACCGCGGCGGTGCTCGCCCACTGGCTGCCCCGGGCCCTGGACTCCGAGGCCGTGGCCGTCGTCGAGGGCGGCGTGCCGGAGACGACCGCCCTGCTGGAGCAGCGCTTCGACCACATTCTCTACACCGGCAACGGCGCGGTCGGACGCATCGTCGCGACTGCCGCTGCCCGCCATCTCACCCCGGTCACCCTGGAGTTGGGCGGCAAGAGTCCCGCCGTCGTCGAGCCCGGAGCCGATCTCGCCGCGGCCGCACGCCGCATCGCCTGGGGCAAGTTCATCAACGCCGGCCAGACCTGCGTCGCACCCGACTACGTGCTCGCGATAGGTGAGGCGGGCGCCGCCATCGAGTCGCACCTCACCGAGGCGATCCGGGAGATGTACGGTGCCGACCCGGCCCGCAGCGGGGACTACGGCCGCATCATCAACGAGCGTCACTTCGACCGACTGGAGCGCCTCCTGGAGGACGGCCGTACGGTCACCGGTGGCGACCACGACCGCTCCACGCGCTACATCGCCCCCACGGTGCTGGCCGACGTCGACCCCGGTTCTGCCGTGATGAGCGACGAGATCTTCGGCCCCATCCTGCCCATCGTCCGTGTCCCCGACCTGGACGCGGCGATCGCTTTCATCAACGAGCGGGACAAGCCGCTGGCCCTCTACGCCTTCACCGCGTCCAGGCGCTCCAAGCGGCGCCTGACCTCGGAGACCTCCTCCGGTGGCCTGGCCTTCGGCGTCCCGACCGCCCATCTCACCGTGCCCGGCCTGCCCTTCGGCGGCGTCGGCGAGAGCGGCATGGGCAGCTACCACGGCTCGCACTCCCTGGACACCTTCAGCCACACCAAGTCCATCCTCGACAAGCCGCTCAAGCTCGACACCCTGGCCGTGACCTATCCGCCCTACACCCGCCGCAAGGACCGCATTCTGCGACGGGTCATGTGAACCGGATCGGCGACGAGTGCGGGCTGCGGATGCAGCGCGCCGGCTCGCAGAGCGTGGCCGGGACCTCGTGCTAGTCGCCCGCCGAGCGGACCGGCTTGAGGCCCTGGCCGACGAACGGTCCTCGACGTACCGGATCGCCGCCACAGCGATGCCTTCCGACCTCACCGTGCCGGCCGCGGGCGAGGCGTTGGCGAAGGAGATCGTCCGGCGCGGGACAACTGTCACCAGCCTCGTCAACAACGCCGATGGACGCAGACCCGGTGTCAGGTAATCACCACCGCACTGTGCGCGCTGGACTGGCGCAACCCGCCGCCCACTGTCGTCTCCGGCACTCCGAACCGACTGGCACCCTCTTCTCCCGCTTCCGCACCCGCACCCGCACGCGCACCGTTGTGGTCGTCGGCGCGGTGACCCGGCGGCAGATCCGCTCGAGTCGGCCTGGCCACAGGGACACTCTCCAGGCGACCACTACACCGCATCGACGATGACCTCATCGACGACCTCTCGGCTGCGCTGGTCACCTCGACCGCCATGCCCCGCACACCGTCGCCGGTGACCGCGGCAGGCCCCGACTTCTGCTCCAGCGGAGCGACCTCGCCCTGACCGCAGGCGACGCCGACCGAGCTTCGCACGAGTACCAGCCGCGCGAACGCGGTGCTCAACCGTTTCGAACCGCTCGCAGTACCGGTCACCGGGCCGATCTCGCATGTGAACCATGCTCAGAAAGGAATCACCATGAAGGTGAAAGCCGCTATCGCGACCGCCAAGGAACAGCCACTCGTCATCGAGGACGTCGAGATCGACGAGCCGCGCCCCGACGAGGTGCAGGTGCGCTTGGTCGCCACCGGCGTCTGCCACACCGACGCGATCGTGCGCGACCAGTGGTACCCCACGCCGCTTCCGGCGGTACTCGGCCACGAGGGCGCGGGCATCGTCGAGAAGGTCGGCCCCGCAGTCACCGGCATCAGACCCGGTGACCGCGTCGTGCTCAGCTTCGCCAGCTGCGGTGCGTGTACCAGCTGCAACTCCGGCCACCCCGCCTACTGCACCGACTTCGCCATGCGCAACTTCGGTGGTGCTCGCCCGGACGGCAGCACGGCCTTCCGCGCCCAGGACGGCTCCGCCATCTCCTCCCACTTCTTCGGGCAGTCCTCCTTCGTCAGCGTGACGAACGTGGCCGAGCGGAGCGTCGTGAAGGTGCCCGAGACCGCCCCGCTCGAGATCCTCGGCCCGCTCGGCTGCGGTGTTCTGACCGGTGCGGGCGCGGTGTTCAACGTGCTCGCGCCGAAACCCGGCTCGAGCTTCGTGCTCTTCGGCACGGGCGCGGTCGGCCTGTCCGGCCTGCTCGCAGCCGTGGCCGCAGGCGCCACGACCGTGATCGCCGTCGACATCGTCGACAGCCGCCTCGAGTTCGCCAAGAGCGTCGGCGCCACCCACACGATCAACAGCAGGAACGAGGATCCGGTCGCGCGTATCAAGGAGATCACCGGAGGCGGCGCGGACTACGCGCTGGACGCGACCGGCAACAAGGTCGTCTTCCGCCAGATGATCGACTCGATGGGCCTGCTCGGCCACGCCGCCATCGTGGGCTTGGCGAAGCCCGGCACCGAGTCGCCCGTCGACATCGGCAGCTCGATGCTCAGCGGTGCCAGCGTGACCTTCGTCCTTGAGGGCGACGCCGTGCCACAAACGCTGATTCCGCAGCTGATCGCCCTCTACGAAGCCGGCAAGTTCCCGTTCGACAAGCTCATCAAGCACTACCCGTTCGAGGACATCAACCAGGCCTTCGAAGACAGCGAGAACGGGATCACGCTCAAGCCGGTGGTCACCTTCTGAGCTCGAACTCCCCCTGGGGAAAACGAAAGCGTCCACAGCTGCCACGCACCAGCCAGGGTTCGACGCTGTCCTTCTGATTCCAGGAGCCACACCGCAAGTCCTACGAAAGTCAGCCTCGATCGTTCATGAGTCCCCGTCAGCTTGCCGCCTGCTGACGGGGACTTTGTGGCTGCGTGGGGCGCCTTTCCGGGGCTGGGGGCAGGCTGAGGGCACGGCTCTCGCGTCGGGTAATTGCCGGGTTCCACTCGCCGGTGCGGGTTGGCGAGATGGTCGAAGTGGCTGGAGGGCCCGCGCGGCCAAATCCACCGATCATCACGGTGGCACCGTCACAGATCCCTGAGACGACGGTCGCGGTGTCCACGACGGTCTTGTCGTCTCAAGCATGCCGTCACAGGCCCGGTTCGGGATTCCCGCCGACTGGGAGGAGCTGTTCTGCCCAGATGACCTTTCCCTCGCGGTTGTGCCGCGTGCCCCAGTGGTGGGCGAGCGCCGCGACCAGAAGGAGGCCGCGCCCGCCCTCGTCGAAGACCTGGGCACGGCGCAGGTGCGGGGCGGTGCTGCTGGCGTCGGAGACCTCACACGTCAGATTGGACTGGAGGATCAGGCGCAGTTGCACGGGGCTTTTGCCGTAGCGGATGGCGTTCGTCACCAGTTCGCTGACCATGAGTTCCGTGGTGAAAGCCATGTCCTGCAGTCCCCAGGCGGCCAGCAGGTCGGAGGTGAATTTGCGCGCGTCGGAGACGACGGCCGGATCGGAGGGGAGATCCAGCGTGGCGACGTGGTCGGCGTCCAGCACTCGAGTGCGGGCCACGAGAAGTGCGACGTCATCGGGGGGTCGGGTGGGCAACAGTGCGTGGAACAGTTCGTCGCAGGTGTCCTCCAGCGAGGCTGGTGCCTGGGCGAGGACGTCACCCAACATGGCGAGGCCGGCGTCCACGTCGCGCGTGCGGCTTTCGATGAGGCCGTCGGTGAACAGGGCCAGGAGACTGCCCTGTGGCAGTTCGAACTGGGCTGTTTCGAAGGGCAGCCCTCCCAGGCCCAGCGGTGGGCCGATCGGCAGCTCCGGGAAGTCGACCGCACGGGAGGCTGAGCCGACCCGGCTGCCGGAGGGCACGGGAGTGACGGCGGCCGGCGGAACGTGTCCGGCGCTGGCGAGGGAACACAGGCGGGAGACGGGGTCGTAGACCGCGTAGAGGCAGGTGGCGCTGATCTCGTCCGCACCCTGTTCCTCCTCACGCTGCAGGCGGATGACCACGTCATTGAGGTGGGTGAGCAGATCGTCGGGCATCAGGTCGATGTCGGCGAAAGCACGGACAGCCGTCCGTAGTCGGCCCATGGTCGCGGAGGCGTGCAGGCCGCGGCCGACCACGTCGCCCACGACGAGGGCGACGCGGGCTCCGGAGAGCGGTATCACGTCGTACCAGTCGCCGCCCACGCCCGCGCGGGATCCGCTGGGCAGGTAACGGCATGCCGTCTCGACGGCGGTCTGTTCGGGCATCTGATGCTGGAGCAAGCTGCGCTGGAGGGTGAGCGCGGTGGAACGCTCGTGGGTGTAGCGACGGGCGTTGTCGATGGAGACGGCCGCTCTGGACACGATCTCCTGGGCCAGGAGCAGATCTTCGTCGTCGAAGGGGTCTGCGGCCTGATGGCGGAGGAATTGCGCGAGCCCAAGGGGGATTCCGCGAGCCCACAGCGGAACCAGGAGCACGGAGTGGACCCCGAGGGTACGAAGGGCACGTCCGTCGTCCGCGGGCGCCGCCAGCCATGTGGGAATGTCGGAGGCCGTGACCTGGTGCCGCATGGGCTGTCCGGTGGCCAGTGCGCGAGCCGGCTCCGACCCCTCGGGGTAGATGTGCGCCTGCCCTGTACCGACTGCTGAGTCCGGGTAGCCGGCCAACACGGACTGCTGGGCCACCCGACGGACTACCGGTGGAACGGTTGCCGGCTCCATGCCCTCTTCCTGGAACGCGGAGTCAAGCAGGTCGACGGTGACGAGATCAGCGAAGTGGTCGGTACCAACATCCGCCAGTTCCTCGGCGGTGCGAGTGGTGTCCAGGGTGGTCCCGATCCGAGTGCTGGCCTCATTGATCATGATCAGCCGCCGCTGCAGCCAACGGTCGCGTTCCCTCTGGTACGCCGCAACGGCCCCTTCCGCGGTGCGATCGATGAACTCGAAACCCACCGTGCTCAGTGTGATCGTCGCCGCGTTGATCAGCTCCGGGGCCTCGGTGAGAGGGTCATTCTCCTCCTGGAACAGACGAAGCAGGCCGGCGTGGGCGAGCCGATAGACGCGTAGGAGCACACTGATCTGCACCCCGTGCTTAGCGAGTCGGCGAGCGAACTCAATGCCGCCGGGTGGCGTCGTGACCTCAGCCATGTCAACGCGGTGCTCGAGAACATCCAGAATGGCGGCGACGTGCTCGGACACGGTCACCGGCGCCAGAGCGGCGATGTCTTCGTACTGCCACAGCTCGGGAAGCTCGCGGCGCAGGCGCTGCAGCACCACATCGACGAGCTGGTCCGCTCGGGGCTCGAGCCCTCGAGCGAGATCATGAAGGAGGGCATGGGTGTCGGCTCCCACAACCCAAATGTAATGGCAAACGGTGTGGTGGACCCCTTGAAGGTGCGGGACTGGGGGCCCGATCCCTTTGACGAGCGGCGGTCCCCGATCAGGGGAGCGCTCCATCCCGCAAGCCGCAGAGCCTCGGCCGCGTGCGCCTGCGGTCGCCGTCTTCAGTCGCCCATGCCTCATGCCGCGAGGCCGTTCTCGAGCCAACGGCCTCGCGGCGTACCGCGGTCGTCGTAGCGCGTCACGAAGTCGGCGACTCCCCGCCAGGACTGCGGTCTCGTCGGTGTCCGCCCCGCTCGTCCAATTCGCCTCAGGGTGCCGATCCGCGTCGCCGTTCATCTCTCGAGCACGACAGCCAGGCCCTGGCCGACGCCGATGCAGATCGCCACGACCGCGATGCCACCGCCCCGGCGGGCGAGTTCGTGGGCCGCGTGGCCGATGATGCGCCCCCCGGACGCTCCGAGCGGGTGCCCCATCGCGATGGCCCCGCCGTGCGTGTTCACCTTCTCTGGGTCGTGGTGGGCGGTGTGCCGCCACTCGGCTTGTCGGTCAGTCCTGCTCGCGCGGGGAAACCCGGTCTCCCGCGGGGAGCCACTCGCTGATCAGACGGCCGATCTCGGCGCCGGAATCCTCCTGCACGTAGTGGATGCCCGGCAGGGTCACCTCCGTCTGGTCGGGCCACGTGCGGCAGAAGTCACGCTGCGAGCCTGTGAGGATCGCTCCCGGCTCGCAGTTGATGAACAACTTCGGCAGCCCCGGGGTGACGGCCAGCCAGTCGGCGTAGGCGGCGCACCGCTTCGAGACGTCCGTCCCGTCCCCTGCGAACGGCAACTCGCGGGGGAACACGAGCGTCGGCAGCCGGTCCTCGCCCGCGTTGGCGAACGGGCGCCGGTACTCGGCCATCTCGTCGGGGGTGAGGTCTCGCAGCACCGATGCGGGCAGCAGCGCCTCGACGAACATGTTGTCCTCGAGGATCATCTTCTCCCCGGCCGGAGACCGGAGGGCCTGGAAGACGGAGAGCGCCGGGTCCGACCAGTCCTTCCAGCCGTCGAACGGACGGACGTGCGCCTCCATGTACGCGATCCCACGGACCCGGCCGGGATGACGGTGCGCCCAGTCGAAGCCGAGCGCGCTGCCCCAGTCGTGGATCACCAAGGTGATGTCGTCGCCCACGCCGACCGCGTCAAGGAAGGCATCGAGGAACTCGCTGTGCCGCGCGAAGGTGTAGCGGTTTGCGTCGTCCGCCGGCAGCTTGTCCGAGTCGCCCATCCCCATCAGGTCGGGCGCGATGCAGCGACCTCGGCCCGCCAGCTCAGGGATCACCGTCCGCCACAGATACGACGACGTGGGGTTGCCATGGAGCAGGACGATCGGCGGTCCGCTGCCCTCTTCGACGTACGCCATCCGGTGCCCGAGCACGTCCACGTACTGTTTCTTCGACTGCCAGCTGTCCATCTCTCAACCTCCGGTGAAGAGCTATTCTGGAATGGACATTACCAAATTAGACCCGGGTTGTGAAATGGCTAATCCAAAATCATCGGCACGGGGGCCCGGCCGGCCTCGTGCGTTCGACGCAGACGCTGTGCTCGACACGGCGGTCGAGGTCTTCTGGCGTGACGGGTTTCACGGTGCGTCGGTGCCGGACATCTCGAAGGCGACCGGGCTGTCGACGTCCAGTCTCTACAACGCCTACGACTCGAAGCTCGGGTTGTTCGAGGCGGCGCTCGACCGGTACCTCGACGTGGTCGTGGGCAACTTCATGTATCGGCCGCTGCTCGAAGGAGGCGCCGGGCTCCAGGACATCGAGGCGTACCTCGACCGCCTCGAGTCCACCGTCACGACGGCGCCGCCGCGCGGTTGCCTGGCGATCAACACGATCGCCGAGTTTCGGGACCCGTCGCCGGCGGTCGCGAAACGGACCGAGCGCTACAGGGAGGAGTTGCGGGCCGGTCTGCGCGCCGCGCTCAACCGGGCGGTGGAGCGCGGGGAGATCGCCGCCGGCTCGGTCGAGACCCGGCTCGACTCACTCGTGCCGATCATCATCGCCTTCAACCTGTTCCTGACCGCCCGCGTGCCCGACGGCGAAACCCGCGGCCTGATGCGGGCCGCCCGCGCTGTGCTCCGCGGCTGACGACCGTCGCCGGCGCCACACGACCAGGCCTGCGATCACGGCGCGGGCGGCGGTACCGCCCGAGGGTACGAAGGGCACCTCCGTGCTCCGCGCACGCCGAAATCCTCCCCAGGGTGCCGATCCGCGTCGCCGTTCATCTCTCGAGCACGACAGCCAGGCCCTGGCCGACGCCGATGCAGATCGCCGCGACTGCGATGCCACCGCCCCGGCGGGCGAGTTCGTGGGCCGCGTGGCCGATGATGCGCCCTCCGGACGCTCCGAGCGGGTGCCCCATCGCGATGGCCCCGCCGTGCGCGTTCACCTTCTCCGGGTCGAGGTCGCGCCACAGCCGCAGACATGCGAGCGACTGCGCTGCGAAGGCTTCGTTCAGCTCCACCAGGTCGACGTCGGCCCAGGTGCGCCCGGCACGGGCGAGCGCGCGGTTGGCCGCCTCGACGGGAGCGACTCCGAAGATGTCGGGGTCGTTGCCGAAGACCGCGCGGCCGGCGATGCGGGCGAGAGGTTCGCCGTCGAGCACACCCTCGCGTGCGACGAGCACGGCGGAGGCGCCGTCATTGATGGGCGACGAGTTTCCGGCGGTCACCGTGCCGCCTGCGGCGAACGCCGGGCGCAAGCCGGCGAGCACCTCGACGGTGGACTCGTTGCGGATGCTTTCGTCGCGGGCGAGGTGGTGGCCGTCGACTTGGACGATCTCGCGGTCGAAGGTGCCGTCCGCCCATGCTCGGGCTGCTAGGCGATGGCTGCGCGCCGCGAACGCGTCCTGCTCTTCACGTGAGATCCGGTGAATTCCGGCAAGCTTCTCGGCGCTCTCTCCGTTGGAGATCGTCCATTCCTTCGGCAGGCGAGGGTTGACCATGCGCCATCCGATCGACGTGCTCCACATCGTCTGGTTGCCCGCGGGAAAGGGCTTCGGGCTCTTCTCGACGACGTACGGTGCGCGGCTCATCGACTCCACGCCGCCCGCGAGCACGATGTCGGCGTCTCCTGCCTCGACGGCACGTGACGCCTGGATGACGGCCTCGACCGACGACCCGCACAGACGGTTGACCGTGGCCCCCGGGACCGAGGTGGGGAATCCGGCGAGGAGTGCGCCGAAGCGTGCGACGTCGCGGTTGTCCTCGCCCGCCTGGTTGGCATCGCCGAACATCACGTCGTCGATGCGCGCGGGATCAAGACCCGTGCGCTCGACGGTCGCGCGCATGACGACCGCGGCGAGATCGTCGGGGCGCATATCGGCGAGGGCCTTGCCGTAGCGTCCGAAGGGGGTGCGGACGGCGTCGTACACGTAGCTCGCGGGCATGTCAGTTGCCTCTCAGGGACGCCGCGGCGTCGGTGACGTCGGCGAGGTCGAGGCCGGTCAGGGCGGCCAGGGAATCCACCGTGTTCTCGCCGAATGTCTCGCGCACGCGCAGGCCATCGGGCGTGACATCGAACACCGCGTGATCGGTGTAGACGCGACTCACGCAGCGGACTCCGGTGAGCGGATAGGTGCAGGCGGCGACGAGTTTCGGCGTGCCCTGCTTGGTGAGGAGGTCGGTCATCACATAGACCGACTTCGCGCCGATCGCGAGATCCATCGCCCCGCCGACGGCCGGGATCGCGCCGGGCTCGCCGGTCGACCAGTTCGCGAGGTCGCCGGTTTCCGACACTTGGAACGCGCCGAGCACGCACACGTCCAGGTGCCCGCCGCGCATCATCGCGAACGAGTCGGCGTGGTGGAAGTATGTCGCGCCCTTCAGAGCGGTGACCGGCTGCTTGCCGGCATTGATCAGGTCGGGGTCGACGGCGCCCGGCTTGGGTGCGGGTCCCATGCCGAGCATCCCGTTCTCGGTGTGCAGGACGACCTCGATGTCGGTCGGCAGGTAGTTGGCCACAAGGGTGGGGGCACCGATACCGAGATTCACTACCGATCCCTCGGGGATGTCGGCGGCGATGCGACGAGCGAGGTCGTTGCGGCTGATGCGCGTGCTCATCGGCTCTCCTCCCGCGCCAGCGGGGTCCCCTCGATGTCGACGCCGCCGACGAACACGCCGGCGTCGAGCCAGCGGCGCGCACCCACCGCGACGACGCGGTCGATGAAGATGCCGGGCGTCACCACGGTCTCGGGGTGGAGGTCTCCGAGCGGCACGATCTCGTCGACCTGGACGATGGTTGTGGCCGCTGCGGCCGCCATGATCGGGCCGAAATTGCGGGCGGTCTCGCGGTAGACAAGGTTGCCCCAGCGGTCGGCGCGCAGGGCGCTGATCAGGGCGACATCGGCTCGGATCGGATACTCGAGCACGTATTCGCGGCCGTCGATCGTGCGAGCCTCCTTCCCCTCGGCGAGTTGCGTGCCGACGCCCGTGGGCGAGAAGAAGGCACCGATACCCGCCCCTGCGGCGCGAATGCGCTCGGCGAGATTCCCCTGCGGCACGAGCTCCAGCTCGATTTCTCCCGCGCGGTAGAGACCATCGAACACCCACGAGTCGCGCTGCCTCGGGAACGAGCAGATGATCTTCCGTACTCTTCGCGCCGCAAGGAGTGCAGCAAGCCCCACGTCGCCGTTGCCTGCGTTGTTGTTGACGACGGTCAGGTCGCGTGCCCCATGGGCGATGAGCGCGTCGATCAGCTCCACCGGCTGGCCCGCGCGACCAAATCCACCGATCATCACGGTGGCACCGTCACAGATCCCTGAGACGGCGGTCGCGGTGTCCGCGACGGTCTTGTCGATCATCATTCCTCCACGCGTTCGGGCATCGCGCGACCTCTCAAGCGACTTCAGTGGCTGGATGGCGTTGTGACAGTGCACGACGATCGACACCATTAGACGTATGCATGGCTAGTATGGCTATGTCGTATCACATCATGGACGTCTCTATCGGACTCGATGGTCGACGGCCGTCGGGCGGGGGTCGGCGGACGCTGTGCCGGCGATCGAGCGTGGTGGGCGCAGCGGTGTCCATCCGCTGGGCAGGGTCGTGCAGTCGCCGTATTGGGGCCAGATTTCGACGTTGACGCCCCCTGGTCGATCTCGGTTCGGGCCGTGCGGGTCGAGCGTCCTGTGCTGTGTGGGTGCAGGCGGCGTTCGCGCGCCCGCTGTGAATCGAACACGCGACATCGCCGTTAGGGTCTTGTCGGTGGAAACCCTGTTCGCTTCGCCATCGAAGACAGGAGCTAATAAACTATGCCTATGTCTGCACTCGCGAGCGAACGCTACTCGGACCGCATCGCCACCGGGCCCCTCATCCTCGTTCAGGAAGTCTTGAACACTCGCGCCGCCGGCAAGCCCGCACTCGAGGACCTGCTGTCGATGCCGGAGACTGCGGCATCTTGGCTCTCCATCGCGTTGGGCGAATGGAGTCGACGGTCCGGCTCGCAAGCGCCGGCGATCGAGGTCGATGAACCGGGGCTGGTGCGGCTTCAGCAGTTGCGCGCGTCGCTGCAGATGGCCGTGGCGGGTGCGGTGCGTGACGCTCCGGTCCGACCCGCACCGAAAGGGGTGAGCGGCGCTCTCGACGTACGAATTGACGCCGATGGCGCCTTCTCGCTGGCTCCGCGCGGTAAGGACACCTCATGGGTCGTCGCGGCCGCGCTCAACGAGATCGCGAACGCCCAACTGCTCGGCACCTGGCGCCGTTTGAAGATGTGCCGCAACCGGAATTGCTCGGTCGCGTTCTACGACGGCACGAACAACAACAACGGCGTCTGGCATGACGTGCGCATTTGCGGCAACGCCGTGAACCTCCGGGCCTCGCGACAGCGCCGGGCGGCCGCGGGCGCGTAACGCACCGCAGACCGCCCGGCGCTGTCGTCGGCGCGCCGACGACTCAGCCCTTCGCCGCCCTGCAGGAGCCCCACAGCGCACCGTGGTTGATGCGTGACGGGTGACGCTCCAGCATGAACTCGTAGAGTTCGAGGGTGCTGTTGGTGCGACGCAGGCCGAGTTCGAAATCGAGAATGTAGCGGCGGGTCTCCTCGATGTGCCGCGGATCGTCATCGGCGCTCGGGTCCTTGTGCCCCGCCACGATCGCGGTCGGTGCCAGCGCCTCGACCGTGTCGAGAGCCCTCAGCCACTGGGCTCGCCCGTCCGCGTCCGATGCGGCGAGCATGAGGTGCACGTTGTTGTAGATCGCGTCGCCCGCGACGACCAGGCCCAGATCGGGAACGTGCAGGCAGGTGGTGTCATCGCTGTCCGTGTGTCCCAGCCGGACTGCTCGGACCTCCGCACCGCCCACGGTCATGACCTCGTCTTCGAGCGGTTCGGCGAGCACGAATCGCTCCGGGATCTGCTCGGGGAACCAGGCGCGCCACATCGCCTTGAGGACCTCGGGCGAGGACTGGACGGCCATCTCCTTGACGACCTCGGGCAGCGCGACGGCGCGTGCACCGGGGTACTGCTGAAGAACGGCTCCGAGACCGAACCAGTGGTCTCCGTGGCCGTGCGTGACGTACACGCTCGTCACCGGGGCGTCCCGCTCGCTGAGCCACTGCAACAGGCGCTCCGACTGAGCGATCGTGAAGAGCGGGTCCACGAGCAGCGCCTCGCCGCCGTTCGAGATGAGGATGCTCGACGTCGGCGACCAGCTGCGCTCGGTGAGATCGGGTGGCACGTCGGCGTTGGTGGTCGGCATGCCGTCTGCGATGTGCACGGCGTAGGACAAGGCGGTCGACGTCATCGTGGAACTCCTCGGAATCTTGGGTGATCGCTTCCACTCCGGCCGGAACGCGGAGGAAGCCGGGAAGGCCCGGCCCTCATCGCGTCGATCACAGAGCGATGAGATCAGCGATGAGACTAGCGATGAGATTGACGTAAGCATAAACCCTATGCTTGTGTCATGGAGCTCGCGTCGACCAGGAATCCCGAGAGCCGCTGGTTCGGATGTGTCGCCGCAAGAGCGCGATCGTCAAAGGAGACACGCGATGAACAGCCCAGCGACGAAGGCACCGACCGCGGTGCTCGTCCACGGATATCTGGACGACGGCGCCATCTGGAACAGCGTCCGCACGGTCCTCGACAAGCAGTCGATCCCCTCGATCGCGTTCGAGCTCGCCGGTATGGGTGAGCGGGCCTCGGACCAAGGGCCGTTCACGCTCATCCGCTGGGCCGACGACCTCGAGCGTGTCGTGCGTGGGACGGAGGGTCCCGTCGTGCTCGTCGGTCACAGCATGGGGAGCCAGATCGCCGAGCTCGTCGCCGCCCGCTGTGCCGATCAGGTGCGCTCGCTCGTCCTGATCAACCCGATTCCGCTCGCGGGCACGCACCTGCCCCCGGAGCAGATCGCCCCCTTCCAGGCGCCGGATCTCGCGCTCGACGCACAGCGTGCGTTCCGCGGCTCGCTCGCCACCGCGTTCCCCGACGAGGAAAGCGATCGGCTCGCCCGGGTGGCCCTGCGCGTCGCCCCGTCGACGATCGCCGACACGGCGACCGCCTGGAACAACGGCCACCCCGACGGACAGCAGCCCAGCAGGTACCCCGGGAGCGTCACCGTCCTTCGCGGCGAGAGCGACCCGTTCGTCACGGAAGAGATCGTCTCTTCGTATGTCACGCCTCGCTTCCCCGGCGCCACCGCCCGGACGATCGCCGGCGCGGGGCACTGGGCGCACGCCGAGAACCCGGCGGCGGTCGCCGAGGTCATCGGCTCGGTCGTCGATGCGGCCGTGTCGGAATCCGCGGATGGCCGTCCGGCTGAGGCCTGGACGTCCGCGTTCGAGGGTCGCACCGAGGAGTCCTTCGGGAACGCGCTGGCGCCGAACGTGCGGATGGAGGCGAGCGCGCTCGCCAAGCCGCTGGAGAGCAAGAGGCAGGTCGAAGCGCTCATGGCGATGGCGAGCTCGACGTATGAATCGCTCGAGTTCGTCCGGAAGGTGCAGGACGGGCCGCGGACGTATCTGGAGTGGGAAGCCACCGCTTTCGGCGGGTTCGAGATGAAGGGGATCACGATCCTCACCCGTGATGACGAGGGGCTCATCACCGAGATCGCCATCCACCATCGACCCCTCGGCGCGGTGGTGCAGTTCGCCGCGAAGGTCGGGGCACCCCTGACCGAGGCCGGCCTCATCCCCGCCGACTACTTCACCTACACGGAAGGCGAATGACGATGACGGAACGCATCGACGTGGAGTTCACGGCGGACGGGGACGTGACCCTGCGCGGCTGGCTCTATCTGCCGGACGCCGAGGGGCCGCGCCCCGCGATCACGATGGCGCACGGGTACGGCGGCAACCGGGAGATGGGCCTCGACCGGTACGCGCGCAGATTCGCGGACGCCGGGTTCGTGGTGCTCGTCCACGATCACCGCTCGTTCGGTGCGAGCGACGGCGAGCCCCGCAACGATGTGGACCCGTGGCGTCAGATCGCGGACTGGCGCCGCGCCATCAGCTTCCTGGAGGCCCGGCCCGAGGTCGACGCGGACCGCATCGGGGTATGGGGGACAAGCTTCGCGGGCGGTCATGCGATGGTGCTCGGGGCGACCGAGGTGCGCATCAAGTGTGTGGTGTCGCAGGTGCCCACCATCAGCGGATTCGAGCAGTGGCAGCGCAAGGTCCCACCGGAGCGCATCCCCGCCTTCGAACTCGCCCACGCCGACGACGAACGTGCCCAGGCCGCCGGCGGCGAACCGCGCTACCAGACCTCCATCGGCGACGATCCGGCCGACCCGGCCCTGTTCAGTTCCCCGGACGCGCTGCGCTTCTACCGCGACCTGGTTCCGGCCGGTCACTGGAACAACACGGTGACGATGCGCTCCAACAGGGCTTCGCGGATGTACGAGCCGGGCGCGTGGATCGCCCGGGTCGCGCCGAAGCCGCTCATGATGATCGTCGAGACCGGAGAGACGGTGGTCCCGGCCGACATCCAGCTGGCCGCTTTTGAGCGAGCGCTGTCCCCGAAGGAACTGGTGCTGCTGCCCGGTGGGCACTTCGACGCCTACAACGTGCACTTCGACGAGTCCAGCGGCGCCGCGCTCTCGTGGTTCCGCACTCACCTCGACCCTGCCGCGGCCGTAACCGGCTCCTGAGGCGAAGGCGGTTCCGGCGGCTGCCGAAACCGCCTCCTCGGGCGGACGACTGCCACCCGCCGTGATCCCGGCCCTGGCCACGGTGGTCGTGCTGAGCGCCGTCGGGAAGCAGGCCAAGGACGTCTGGTTCGGGAGCGCTGGCACACAGTCGCCGGGCACGGCGGCCGCCGACACCGTGTAGCGCCGTTACGGCGTGACGGGCGCACTCGCATCGGAACGACACTGAGATCGCCCGGGAACGGGGGGGCAGCGCCGAAGGGCTCCGCGGCCGGGTGAGCAGGCGAAGACTCACCGGGGCGAGGGGATCCGACCAGCCCAACGTCAGCGGGCCGTCGCCGACGTCCTCGAAGGCGTTCCGGGCACCGTCAGGGCGGGTGAGGTAATTATTCACACCACGCCGACGCGGAGGGGGCTCAGGGTGTTCCCGTCGTCCTGACGGTCGGCTCGCGGTCGCGTCACGCTGTCCATGGCGCCGCTCGCACCGGACCGGCGCCCCACGGTGTCGTGGTGGATCGGTGTGTGCGAGCCGCTCAGCGGCAGACCTGTTCCCCCTTGCCGGGTGGCGACGATCTCGGCGGCGATGGACAGGGCGGTCTCCTCGGGCGTGCGGGCGCCGAGATCGAGGCCGATGGGTGAGTGGAGGCGGGCCAGTTCGGCTTCGGTGAGGCCGGTCTCGCGGAGTCTGCGGTCGCGGTCCTCGTGGGTGCGGCGCGAGCCCATGGCGCCGACGTAGGCGGCCGGCAGTTGCAGGGCCGCTTCCAGCAGGGGTACGTCGAACTTGGCGTCGTGGGTGAGCACGCACACCACCGTGCGGTCGTCGGTCTCGGTTCGGTGCAGGTAGCGGTGCGGCCAGTCGACCACGATGTCGTCGGCCTCGGGAAAGCGCGCCTGGGTGGCGAAGATGGGTCGAGCGTCGCACACGGTGACGTGGTAGCCGAGGAACTTGCCCATGCGCATCAGCGCGGCGGCGAAGTCGATGGCGCCGAAGATGAGCATGCGGGGCGGCGGCACGCTCGATTCGACGAACAGGGTCAGGCCGGGCTCGCAGTGGGTTCCGTCCTGCGCGATGTCGAAAGTCCCGGTGCGACCGGTGTTCAGCAGGGAGTGGGTTTCGGTTAGGACGGCGCGGTCCAGGTCCGGGTGTCCGCCGAGTTCGCCTTCGTACGATCCGTCGGGATGTACCGCCAGCGCCCGGCCGAGGAGTTCTGCCGGGCCTCTCACCACGCGGGCCAGTGCTGCCGCCTCGCCCTGGGCGGCGGCCGACAGCGCCGTCTGGAATGCCTTCCGGTCGGGCCCGTCGGCGGGCACCGGCGTGACCAGGATGTCGAGGACACCGCCGCAGGTCAGCCCAACGGCGAAGGCGTCCTCGTCGCTGTAGCCGAACCGCTCGCGCACCGCCTCGCCATCCTGGAGTGCCTGGACGCACAGCTCGTAGACCGCGCCTTCCACACAGCCGCCGGACACCGACCCGACGGCGGTGCCGGCTGCGTCGACGGCGAGCGCGGCGCCCGGCCCGCGCGGCGCGCTGCCGCTGACGGCCACGACCGTGGCGACGGCGAAGTCCCGGCCTTCATCGAGCCACCGGTTCAGCTCGTCCGCGATGTCCAGCATGGGCATGTCTTTCTTGTCGTAGTGCGAAGAGCGGGCCGTCGTCGCGCCTGCGGCATCCGAAAGGCCACGCGCGACGACGGCCCGCAACTGCCGTCGCCTCAGAGCAGCTTGTCCAGTGTGATCGGCAGGTCCCGCACGCGCTTGCCGGTCGCGTGATAAACGGCATTCGCCACGGCCGCTCCGACACCCGTGACACCCACCTCGCCGGCGCCGAGGATGCCGAGCGGCGCGGTCGGATCCGGGTCGTCCAGGAAGGACACCTCGATCGGCGGGATGTCGGCGTGCACGGGGACGTGGTACTCGGACAGGCTCGGGTTCATGATCCGCCCGGTGCGCGGGTCGACGAGCGTCTCCTCCGCCATCGCCAGGCCCAGGCCCATCACGATGCCGCCGCGCATCTGGCTGGCCGCAGTCTTTGCGTTGATCACCCTGCCGATGTCGAACACTCCGACCCACCTCGACACCCGCGTCTCACCGGTCTCGGCATCGACCTTCACCTCGCAGAACTGCACACCCGAGGAGGCCTTCACCCACCGCTGGTTGCCCAGCAGGAAAGGCGGGAGGAACCGCGCCCGCCCGGCGATCCGGCCGAGCCGAGTCTCCGATCCGACGACGGCCTCGACGTGCGGCACCTTCGCGCGCCGGAGAATCTCCTCGTTGCTGCCACCGCCCGTCTTGCGTGCAATGGACTTCAGCGTCTGCTTCAGCTCCTCGCACGCCCGCGTCACGCTGGCCGCGACGCTCGCGGTCTGGGGAGATCCACCGGCGGTCGGCCCCAGCGGCAGATCGGAATCGCCGTACTCCACGCGGACGGTGTCGAACGGCACACCCAGCGCGTCGGCCGTGATCTGGGCCTGGACCGTGGCGCCGCCCATGCCCATCTCGTGGAAGGCGCAGCGCACCAGCACACCGCCGTCGGCCGACAGACGGACCGTGACGTTGGCCGGCAACGTCAACACCGGGTGGAACGCCGTCGCCACGCCCGTCCCGACCAGCCACCGGCCGTCGCGCGTCGAACGCGGCTCGGGGTTGCGCTCGTGCCAGCCGAACCGCTCCGCGCCCAGTGCGTACAGCTCCGGCAGCCTGCGGTGCGAAAACTTCCTCTTGCCGTCGACCGGGTCGACCGCGGTCTCGTTGCGCATACGCAGCTCGATCGGGTCCATGCCCAGCTCGTAGGCCAGTTCATCGATCGCGGACTCCAGCGCGAAGGTGCCGATCGCCTCGCCCGGCGCCCGCATGAAGGTGTTCGGCAGCAGGTCGAGCGTGGCGAGGTCGTGCCGCGCGAGGATGTTCTCGGCGGCGTAGAGATGCTGGGACGAGGAGGTGACCTGCTCGGAAAGACCTCCGGTCCGGCCGTCGCGGGTGACGCTGGTGTGGATCAGCGAGGTCAGCTTGCCGTCGCGGTCCGCACCCAGCGCGAGACGCTGGATGGAGGGGGTGCGCCCGCCCACCGTGCGGTAGACCGCCTCCCGCGAGAGCACCAGCCGGACGGGCCTGCTGGTCGCCCGCGCGGCCAGCGCGGCGAGGATGGTGCCGGGCCAGATCGCGAACTTGCCGCCGAAAGCTCCGCCGACGAACGGCGCCAGCACCCGCACGTTCGTCATGGGGACCCCGAACCGCGTCGCGAGGTGGGTGCGGAACCAGTCGATGGACTGCGTCGCGTCGTGGACGGTGAGCCGGTCGCCGTCCCAGTTCGCCGTGGTGGCGTGCAGTTCCAGCGCGTTGTGGTTCTGCGGAGGGGTGGTATACCGCAGGTCCAGGGCGACCGGTGCGGCCTTGAGTGCGGCTTCCGCGTCGCCCTTCTTGGCCCCTCGGGGGAAGATCGGGTTGTTCGGCTGCGGCCGTGCGTCTTTTTCGGACCCTTCGAAGTCGACGACAGCCTTCGTCACGGTGTACTCGGCGCGCACCAGCGCGGCGGCCTCCCGAGCGGCGGCAGAGGTCTCCGCGACGACCACCGCGATCGGCTGCCCCTCCCAGTGCACCTCGTCGCTCTGCAGATAGTTCACGAAGGTGCCGGAGAGCCACATGGCGAGGTTGAGCAGGCGGGGTTTGGGCGCCGGTTTCAAAGAGGGCGCGTTGAGGTGGGTGAGGACGGCGACCACGCCTGGCACCGCACTCGCCTCGTCGGTGTGCAGGGCGGTGATCCGCCCGCGACTGATGGTGGCGTGCACGAGTACGGCGTGCGTGAGGCCGGGATAGAAGTGCTCGGCGGCGAACTTGGCCGCCCCGGTCGTCTTGACGTCGCCGTCGACGCGGTCGAGCGGTTGTCCGATCGTGGTCATGCCACCCTGCCTTCGTCCGTACGGCCCTGTCGTTCGCTGCGCGGGAGTCGCACGAGCCGGGCGGGGGTGGTTGTCACACTGACCGCGCTTGATCTCGCCGTACCGACTGCTTTTGACCTCGGCATCAGGCGGCGCTCCCGTCGGTCAGCAGCTGCCGCAGGGTCGCCACGATCGTACGCTGTGCGAGTTCGATCTTGAAGGAGTTCTGCGGTCCGCCCTCCGCGGTGGCGAGTTCGGCTTCTGCCGCCCGCCGGAAGGACTCTTCGGTGGCCGGCCGACCGAGCAGCACGCGTTCGGCTTCCGTGGCGCGCCATGGTTTCGTGCCCACCCCGCCCAGTGCGAGCCGGACCTCTCTGACCACGCCGTCCTCGACGGCCAGCGCGGCGGCGACGGAGACGAGGGCGAATGCGTAGGACGCACGGTCGCGTACCTTGCGGTAGCGCGAGTTCGCCGCCACCGGAACGGGCGGCAACTCTACGGCCGTGATCAGCTCGTCGGCAGCCAGCACCGTCTCGACCTGCGGCGTGTCGCCGGGCAGCCGGTGGAACTCGGCGACCGGGATACGCCGCACGCCGTGAACGCTCTCCACCTCGACGACCGCGTCCAGCAGGACTAGCGCCACCGCCATGTCCGAGGGATGCGTGGCGATGCAGTGCTCGCTCGCCCCCAGGACCGCGCCGCCGCGGGAGAACCCGCCGATCGCGTCACAACCGCTGCCAGGAGCGCGCTTGTTGCACGCGGCGCTCTCGTCGTAGAAGTACATGCAGCGGGTGCGCTGCAGCAGGTTCCCGCCCACGGTCGCCATGTTCCGCAACTGGGCGGACGCGCCCAGCAGAACCGCCTGCGCCAGCACCGGGTAGCGGGTGCGGATGAGGGGGTCCGCCGCGAGCCGGCTGTTGCTCACCAGCGCGCCGACGCGGATCCCACCGTCCGGCAGTTCCTCGATCCCGGTCAGCGGCAGGCGGGTGATGTCCACGACCGTCCCCGGCTGCTCGATCCCCTCCCGCATGAGGTCGACGAGGTTCGTGCCGCCCGCGAGGAACTTCACGTCCTCACCGTCCGCGATCGTGCGCAGCGCCGTGCCCATGTCCGGTGCGCTGACGTAGGAGAACGACTTCACTTCGCCACCTCCTTGATCGCCGAGACGATGCCGTTGTAAGCGCCGCAGCGGCACAGGTTGCCGCTCATCCGCTCCCGGATCTCCTCGTCGGCCAACTCGCCGCCGGTGTCGGCGAGATGCTCGGTCGCCGCGCTGGGCGCGCCGTCCTTGTGCTCGGCGAGCATGCCGATCGCCGAACAGATCTGGCCCGGCGTGCAGTAGCCGCACTGGAATCCGTCGGTGCGGACGAACGCCTCCTGCAGCGGGTGGTCGACGCCCTCGATGGTCGTGATCTCACGACCCTGGTACTGCACCGCCAGCGCGAGGCACGCGTTGATCCGCAGGCCGTCGGCGAGCACCGTGCAGGCGCCGCACGCGCCCTGGTCGCATCCCTTCTTGGTGCCGGTCAGGCCCAGATACTCGCGCAACGCGTCGAGCAAGCTCACCTGTGGCGAGACGTCCAGCCGCTGGGCGGATCCGTTGATCCGCAGCTCGATCTCCACCGTGTCATTCCTCCGGTTCGCCCGAGGGCACGTTCTCTAGGGGGCGTCATCAGGCACAGGGGCCAGGACCAGAGGGACTCCGCCCCTCGGACCGAGAAGCCGACAGCCGGGGACCCGAATCATGAGATTAGGTCCATGATCTAGAACACGAACGTAGCAGTTCTCCGGATTACTCGCATCACTAGTGTCGCGATTTTGCACTTCCATGCAACGACTCTGATGTACATCGGCGCAGATCTGCAGGTCAGGCGTATGGTCTTCGGTGCATCACGAATACGTCAGGAGTGGGGAAGTCATGGGTCGACCGCTGCGGGCCGATGCCGCGCGCAGTGTGCGCGCGATTCTGGAGGCGGCCGAGCGGGTGCTCGCCGAAGACCCCGGCGCGTCCATGGAGCAGATCGCCGAGCAGGCGGGCGTGGTCAGAACGACCGTGCACCGGCGGTTCGCCAACCGCCAGGCCCTCATCGAGGCACTCGCCGCCTCGGCGAAGCGGCAGCTCATGGAGGCCGTGGAGGACGCCCACCTGGATACCGCCCCACCGCTCGTGGCGCTGCACCGCGTTACGGCGAACGTGCTGCGGATCAAGAGCGTTTGGCGGTTCACCCTCGGCCACCCCCTGGCCGATACCCCTCTCACCGGGGTGATCTGGTCCGAAATCAACGCCGGCGCCCTCGAGTTCTTCGCCCGCGCGCAGGACGAAGGGCTCCTCGCCCCGGACGCGGACCTCATGTGGGCACGGCGGGTCTACTACGCCCTTGTCGAAGAGTCCCTGCACGGAGGCGGCGCGGACATGGACCCGGAGCAGGTCCGACAGAGCGCGGACGCACTGGCCACGCTCATCGTCGACACATTTCTGCGCGGCGTGGGGCCGCACGGCTAAATCCGGCCTGCCTGGCTCTGTCCACCAGCGGACTCATCGAAAGTCGCCGCCGCGACCTCGATGAGGGCAACCGCAGCCTTTCCCAGGCACCCGCCCGGCCGGAACCCTCGCTCGAAGCCCTCTGCGACACGGTCCTGGAAGCCCAGCACCCGCGGTCGATGCGACGATGTTGGCCTTCTGGTGATCCGGGCCCGGGCCCTCGGCCCAGAAAGCCAGGCTTCCTGGGACCTGCCCAGTGGCCCCGCGATCGTGACCGCGCCACGCAAACCCAGGGAGTGCCAGCCTCCGTTCGGTCTGGACGCGCGGCCTGACCGGAGACCGAGGGTGTCACCGTCGGCGCGAATGCGGCGCAGTCCGTTGCGGTCGTCCGACCCGGAACGCTCACACCACCCGCGAGCCCGACACGCCCACGCCTGTGCGACGCATGGCCGCGTTCCCGGGCGCCGGACTCATCGTCGTATGCCCACCGCGTCGGCGAAGGCCTCGAGCTCACGGCGGATGTCGCCGGCGGGCTGGTACGTGATCTCGGTGACACCCTTCGCCGCCAGATCCTGGACCCTGGCAAGGACGTCGCCGGCCGTGCCGGTGAGAGTGTGCCCGACCAGCGTGTGCCCTCCGGCGTTCCAGGCGGCGGTATCGGCGTCGTTCAGGCGCAGCAGGTGGCCATTGTGCACCGCGAGGTGGCGTTCGGCCTCCGGTGTGTCGAGCACGACGGCAAGCCATTCCGGGCCGCCGGGCAGCGCCTTGACCGCTTCCTCGCCGCCGAGTTCGTAGGAGATGTGGAACAGCTGCGCCAGTGCGGGGCCCGCGGCCGTGCGAAGTCGCTCACTGGTGAGAGTTTCGCCGTCATCGAGCACGGACCCGGCTGTTCCGTAGACGACGTTCTTGAATTTCCTGGCTCCTTCGGAAATGCCGTCGGTCCCCATGATGAAGAGGCCGTCGCCGAGTGATTCAGCGATCGCTGTGCCCTTCGGGCCGATCGCCGCGATGTAGACCGGGATGGTGTCCGGCGTGCTTGGGAGGAATTCGGGGGTGTGCAGCATGCGCATCGGGCTGCCCTCCCACTCGACGGTCTCGCCCCTGAGGAGCGCGCGGAACGTCGAGACGTAGCGGGACATGTACGCCCATGAGACGGGCTGTTGCCCCATCGCCCGGCGGCCGGTGTACCCGGTGCCGAAAGCCACCGCGACCCGCCCGGGGGCCAGCCGCTCCAGAGCCGCCGCCCCGCTGGCGTTGACCATCGGGTGGCGCAGCGCCGGTACGAGAACGCCGGGTCCGAGCCCGATGCGGTGGGTGCGTTCGGCGGCCAGCGCCAGTGTCATCCACACGTCGGGGCTCTGCTGGGGTGTGTCGTAGAGCCACGCACGCCGGAAACCGAGTTCCTCGGCGATCCGGATGTGCTCCGGTGTGTCCAGCGTGGTCGCGAACGATGCCGATACGTCCAGACCCGCCGAACTCCGGCCGTGGGTGGCGGAAGAAGAGGAGGAGATGGTCATGAGTCCTGCCCCAATGTGGTCGGGAGCGCTGTGGCGGGAACGTTGGCAAGGCGCAGCTGGCCACGGGCGATGAGCTTGCCGTTGTCGGCGCTGGTGACGGTCACCTGCCACAGCTGCTGGCTGCGCCCCTGCTGGATCGCTTCGGCCAGCACCTCCACCGTCCCTGCGGTGATCGGCCGGAGGAAGTCCGTGCTGTTGGCCACTCCCACGGCGACCTGGCCCCGATCGGCTACCGCAGCCGACGCACCGACGGACGCGGCGGACTCCACCGCAGCGGTGTAGACCCCGCCGTGCACCACTCCCCACGGGGTGTGGTGCTCAGCGTCCAGCTGTATCTCCCCCCGCACCCGCGTGTGCGTGACCTCGGTGAAGCGCAGACCGACGGCCTCCACGAATGCGCTGCGAAACACGTCGAAGCCTGACAAGGGCCCCGCATCCCGGCTTGCTGACGGATCGGTCCTTGGCTCTGTCACTTGTCGTCCTCCTCGCTTGCCTGGTTGGGGTCGCCCACGGTCACCGCGGGCATGAGGACTCCGAAGAGGCCGTGCGCGCGGTACCAGACGGGACCGATGTTGAGCCGGTCCGGACAACGGGCGATCATCTCGTCGAAGAAGCGGCGCGCAGTGGGCTTCCCGGCGAGCAGGTGTTGCGCGTCGCGCAGGTACTGGCGGGTCCGGTCGATGACGGCCGGCGCTCGAACCCGGCAGGGATCGGCCGGTAGACGAGCGAGGTGTCGGGAATCAGGCCGGGGTAGTCCGTGTCCCGGAACTTCTCGCGCCCTGCGACGTCGCGGCGCATGGTCCCGATCGCGCCTTCGTGGCGTATGAGACGGCGGTGGGAAAGCGTTCAGCAGCTCTCAGGCGCGTCAGCTGCCTGCCCACAATCGTCTTCCCGCGGTGTACGCGTCGAGCACCAATGCGATCTGTCCGGTGCCTCACTGAACCAGTGCGAGCGCCCCGTACCACACCGGCGATGCGTTGACCCGATGCGGGTAGCGGCGAAGAGTGGCCTGGTAGAACTCCATCGGTGTCTGGACGCGGGCCAGAGTTTCGCGAGCGTCGAGAAGATAGCGGCGCGTCTCGTCGATGCAGCGCGGGTCGTCGGCCGCACCGGGTGCCTTGTGCCCGGCGACAACATGCAGGGGATCGAGGGCCTCAACCGTATCGATGGCCTTCAGCCACTCCTCGAAGCCGCCATTGGGTGCCTCGAGCAGCATCTGATGTGCTCCGTTGTAGATGGCGTCCCCTGCCACGACCAACCGGATCGAAGGCACCCAAAGGGCTGTCGTCGCATCGGTGTCCGTATGGCCGAGGTCTATCACCTCGAGGGGCTCCCCCTCGAGGTGCAAACCGTCAGCCGGTAGCGGGACAGCGGTGACAGAGGCAGGCGGGATCATCCCGGGGAGAGCCGGGTCCCACATCTTCGCCCGGCCCTCCGTCGCCTCGGAGTGCATCTTGCCGATAGTGCCCGCGGTCGCGTACACGGGAACGGCGGAGAAACTGGACAACAGCTCCTCGACCCCAAGCCAGTGGTCGCCGTGACCATGCGTGATGTAGACGGCGGTGAGGTTCTTCCCGGAATCGATGATCCAGTTTCGAACCCGCTCAATCTGACCGTAGGTGTAGGGAGCGTCGACGAGGACAGCGTCCCTCTCTCCGTAGATCAACGTCAGGGTGAGCGGTGATGTCGCGAAGGGTTCTCCCGTCGGAAGGGCCCCCGCTGCCCGGGGAGTTCCATCAAGAACCAGTGTCTCGTACTGCAGTTGGCTCATCGCCGTTCTCCTTTGGTCGGTCTCATCAACAAAACTCATGCGGAGATGATCCGCTTGGATACCTGAAGTCGTGTCCACCGGAGTGCAGCGACGGCGATGGCGCCGAGAGCGCGTGACTCGTCGGCGAGACTGGAATCTCCCCATCTACGGCGATCCGCTTGGCATCCGCGTCTGAAAGCCTCAGTTGGCCCGCTCAGCTGATGCGAGGTGTTGCACGAACCACTCGCCGGCGGCGACGCCCGTAACAGAGAAGTGCTTGACGTAGGCATCGAAATGACCACCCGGGAAGGTGACGAGCCTCTTGGGTTCCTCCGCGCGTTCGAACGCGGCAGTCGCGATGTCGAACGGGGTGACCGTGTCGAGGGAACCCACGATCATGAGCAGCGGGGTCGGCGAGATCCGCGTCACCCACACGCCGGGGTCGTACATCATTGCCTTGAGAGTGGACCTGAGGGTCACCTTCCGATCGAATCTCAGAAGCGGATCGATCGAATAGCTGTCCTCGAACTCCGCCATTTCGGGGTCGGAGTAGGCGGACGGGACGTCGGGATCCAGGTCGTTGACCTTCTGCCGGGCCGGTTCAGCACCTTGCTGCTGCGCGAGTTCATCGTCGTTGAATCGCTGCTGCAGGGCCCGCCGTTGCTCTGGGCTTGCGCGTCGAAGGCCTTGTTCGTAACCGCTGATAGTGGGGATCTGAGAGACGACGGCCTTGATGCGCGGGTCGCTGCCGGCGAGGACGAGGGCATGGCCGCCGGCGTAGCTCGATCCCCACAACCCAATGCGGTCGGGGTCGACACCGGGCAGGTTGCTGAGATAGGTGACCACACGTCGCCAGTCGAGGATCTGCCGCCACGGGTCGATGTCTTGGCGGGGCCACCCACCGCTCAACCCGAACCCGCGGTGATCGTGAGCGATCACTACGAATCCCAGGGAGGCGAAATGCTCCGCGTAGGCGGTGACTCCCATCTCTATGAGTCCGCCAAACCCGTGAGCGAGTGTGAGTCCGGGCGCACTGACGCCAACCTCACCTGTAGTCGGCCGATACACCCAAGCGTGCAGGGCGATGCCACCTTCTACTGGAATCCAGTGTTCTTCGCGTTCCACGGAGCTTTCACCCCTCTCGTTCCTGCCCAAGGTCATGGCTGTAGATTTCGCGAACTGCCCGTCGCTCAGACGGAGTTGACGAACTCCTGTATGCGCGAAGCAAGCGCGGCGGGCTGCTCGATGTGCACAAAGTGCCCTGCATCCCTGACCGCGACTACGCTGACCCGGGAGAACCGGGGGACCACGACGGAGCGGAGCATCTCTTCCGAGAAGAACTGATCGTCGGTGACGACCACCAGGACCGGAGCGGAAAGGGTTGAGGGTTCACGACCGGCGGGATGCCCATGTACCCACGCGAGGAGGCTTTCCAAGGCCGCTTCCACCGACTCCTCTGGCGTGGATTCCGTGAGCCGCACAAGAAGATCGTCGCTGGGGTGCGCGGTGAGCCCGAGCTTGACCTGCGCGCCCGCTTCCGGGCTGGTCAGCTTCGCTCCTGCGATGAACTGCTCCAGCACTTCCTCGGGAAGCGACGTGCCGCCCAGCGGGGCCGGGTTGACGAGCACAAGTCCCCGAAGTGCGGCGCCCAACTTCGAGGCCGCAGCTTCGGCGACAGCACCCCCCATGGACTGCCCGATGAGCACCACCCCGTCTTCGGCACCGTCGATCTCATCGATCACATCGATGACCTGGGCCGCATACGCGTCGAGTGCTGCGCTGGAATCGCCGGCCGAGGTCGCTGCTTCATTGCGCTGGACAAGAGCAACGTGCCAGCCTTGCTCGACCAGCCCACGTGCCGTCCATTCCCAGCCCTTCGCGCTGTCCCGGTAGCCGTGTGAGAACACCAAGAGTGGGCCGGTCTCGCCGGCTTCGAGGTAGCTCACTCCGGAGGCTGTGATCTGCTCGCGGAACTTCATCATCGTTCCTCCGCCGCTTCCTGGTGGACCGGCCAGGACTCGTTCAGGCTGAGTGTGTCGATCGGGCGACCCTGAATCGCGATCACCCGCCACCCGTCCTCGCCCTTCACGCAGTTGAAATTGACGGCCAGGCGTTCGATTTCTGATTCGTCGGCACGTCGCCGCGACCAGATGACCTCGATCGCGGCGCCGCGGTCGTGGAAAAGTGTCAGCCTCCTGTCGGGTACGACCGTGTGGGAGTAGCCACTCGCACGCAGGCGCGTCTGCATGCCGTCGAGAAACTCGATCACCGCCTCGGCTGACAGCAGTACAGCGGGTGTGTGTCCCTCCACGCCCACCCACAGCGGGACGCCCCAGTACTCGGTGATGAACGTGGGGGAGGTGCCTGCCGCTCCGGCTTTCACCCACCGCTGCAGATAGTCCTCGAAGAACCAAGCCCTGACCTCGTCGAAGGCGCTCTTCGCCTTGGGGTCCGGTGTAGTCGCTGCTGGCGCCATCGTCAGTGCCCATCGTCCAGGTGGCCGCGTCTATGCGCGAATCAGAATGAAAGAAGCGTAACACCGACGGTCCTTACGCAGTCAATGGTGTCCTTGGCCGAGTGGCTCGAGGGAGTCTCGCCCTCGGGTCACCCGGCCATCGGCGTCACGGAAACGAACGGCGACTGCTGTGAGCCACCCGAGCTGGGCGAAATTGGACGACCGGGCGGGCACGACACTGAACAGCCGCGGGGTGCCGCGCCCGTAGACGGAGTCGGCATCTCCGTCTGTGCCGGAGGTCTGGCTGCGACATCCGCCAAGCCCTGACTGGCCGGAGTGTCGAATAGCCGTTACGCGTTCCGGGCACGGCCGGAGCGGAGGAGGCGACCGGGCAGCGGGATGTCGGCGCCCATCGGCATCATCACGGTGGCCCGGCCCTCGGGAGCGAGCGCGGAGAAGGCCTGAACGGCGCCGACGCCGACTCCGCCGGTGTCGATCAGCGCAACGCTGGAGCCCGGCTGGGGCCGGTTGACGTCGAAGACGGTGGCCAGGCCGGTCGTCAGACAGCACGAAGCAGCGCGCCGGCCTCGAAGGAGATGCCGTCCGGCAGCGGGATGAGGCCGTGGGCGTCGACGACCATGCGCTCGGCGAACTCGGAGACGCCCAGGTACTGGCGGATCGGCTCGATATTCAGACGCAGGCGGCGTTGTCGGCGCTGCTTGGGCGAGGGGTCAGTGCAGTAGACCGTCGCACCTCTGAGGCAAGCGGCGCACCGTCCGCAGAACGTCTGGTCACCCACGATGCCCCGGTCGCCGGAACCCACTGACGTCATCGAGCTGTTTCTCGTCCGACGGTTTGCCCGCATGTGCATCAACGGATCCACAGTGCAGGGCGAGCACGCCAAGGGTGATGCTTCGCGAGGGATGCATGCGTCACGGAATGACGTGACGGTCAACAGCCATCGCCCTGGCCGAGCTTGCCGGACAGCCGAAGCCCGAGAAGCCCAGGCAGTGGTAACGGACAGTGAACTATCCGAGACCCGATATACAGACCGGGGCGCGAACCTACGGCTGCGCGGCAGGTGGCAAATACCTGTGAGACGAGGCATCACGTGCGGATATCCCGGCGGTGCATGGTCGACTTCGGCGCCAGAGTTGCTGGTCACGGTGTTCCGACAGAAGCTCTAGAACCCGGCTACCGTACTCCCAGCGGCGGGCATGTGTGGAATGCATCCCCGAACACCGTGACTTCCAGACCCTCGACAGCCAATGGTGGGCGTGCGTAGGTGTCCCACGTTTCGGAAAACCTGGCGTGCCGTGAGAGAGCTTGGACGGTCTTCGGGTCGTGCTTGCCCGAGGCTCCGAGAGTGGAGGTGTAGAAGCGCTTGAGGTGGTGGAAACGGGTGCCTGCAGGGAGGCCCGCCAGGGCGACGGCCTGACTCCACTTCTCGTTGAAGTCGCTGGCCTGAACGGGTCTTCCATGAAGGTTCGTCACAAGGAGGCCCTCGTCAACCACCTCAGCGTAGACCTGAGTTCGGCGCCTGCGTACGGCATCGTTGGAGACAGGTTCGGGTCCGTGGAAACAGGACTGGTGCGCCTGTAGCCGCTCGATCAGGAAGTGATCCACGGGAAGTGTCGCGTAGCTGGACTTTGTCTTGAGCGGCACGGCTTTGCCGCGCTGCCGTTGCTCTTCGACGTAAAGAAGATGCTCTCGCCAGCCGACCCGACTTCGTGTCAGCCCACGGGCTTCACCTGCGCGCAGTCCCGCGCACGCTCCGAGCCACACCAGGACTTCGTAGCGCGGCTCGATCTCCCGCATCGCAGCCGCAGCTGCGGCCACCTGCGCGGGGGTCAGTGCGGCTTCGTGGCCGTCTTCGATCTCCGGAAGCTCGATGCGGGCCACGATGTTTGCGGGGAGGGGAATGTCTTCATCCAGGATGTAGTGCATGAGGATGCGCCACGTCTTGAAGATCTGGACGACCGTGCGGGCGGATCCGAGATTGGGCTTTTCCAGCAAGTGGTCGACGAAGGCCATGGAATCGCCGCGACGTAGTGATGCTGCCGGGCGATTCCCCGCGAACGGAACGATGTGATTGCGGAGATGGCTTTCGTACGTATCGACTGTGCTGGCTCTCTTTTTCTTCCTACGCTTGCGCTCTATCATCTGCGTCGCGAAGAAGGCAACGCAACAATCTCCTGTTGACCGGTTCATTATCGCTGTTCGAGCACCTTCTGCTGACAGGTCGAGCAGATGGTCCAGCGCTTCCCGCCACGTACCGAACGACGTTCTGCACTCCTTGCCGTGGCGATCGGCATAGCGGGCCTGCCAACGCCGTCCTCGTCCGTGGTCTGTCGATGGGTAAAGAGGACGGTTCCTGGTGCCGCACTTGCAGGGAGAATCACCGCGGTCGGGCTTTGGGTAGGACTTGTGCCACCGGTCGAATGGCAGGAGTTTTCTCGTCATGTCTTCTCACTTACTGACCGGGCGCTCATGACGTCCTCTTCCGTGCCGTCGACCAGCGGTTGTTTGGCGGCGGGAGTGTGCGTCCGATTGGCGCCGTAGCCACTGCACTGGGTACTGGTACTCAAGTGCAGGATTTCCAGCACGAGCCCCGATTATGCACAGCTGTTCATGGTGCGCGCGGAATCGCGCCGGTCGAGTCATCATGTGCCAGCACATGAACCGTCACCTGACCCGCGACTCCTGTCCCTCGGTATGCAAATCCGTCGGCTCAGGGAAGGGCGTGGCTTCAGCTTGGAAGAACTCGCGGAGCGTAGTGGATTGAGCTTTCGAGGCCTCATCTACATTGAGCACGGGCAGCGCAATCCCGGCGTGCTGACGCTCCTGGATGTCGCGACGGCGCTTGGCGTGGAGCCAGGTGACCTCGTCAACCACATCGCGCGCGAGGAACCTGACAGGCGCGCCTCGCAGTAGGTTCGAGATGGTCATCCGGGACTGGTCTTTCGTCCGATCTTCTGTTGAGTCCCGGAGTGAGGCTGTTCCCCGAGTTGTCGCGCGCAGCTTCCGGCTCGTGCCAGCAGCCTGAGCGCACATCCGCCAGTTCACGTCGAGGTACGGGGTCCCACGAGGGTGGGATCCCGTCCCGGTGCAGGGTGGATCCGCGTCAGTGAGCTGATCCTCGTGGGGTCCCGCCGCGAATACCCAGGGAGTGATCGTGGTGAGCCGGTTCACTCCCGGCGGTGGCCTGAGGTCGCTGGCCTGCGCTCGATTACGGTCCTGGCGTCTCGGTCAGTGGGGGAACTGAATGGTTGTCCTCATCGGAAGGTTGGTGACGGAGGTGCCCACGAGTACGTGGTAAGGGCCGGGTTCGTAGTGCCAGCCGTCGGGTCGCCAGTCGGCGAAGGCGCGCAACGGGAGGGGGACGGCAACCCGAGTGGTCTCGCCGGGTTCGGCGCGGACCGTGGTGTGAGCGGCGAGCCAGCGGCTGGGGCGGTCGACGGTGGAGTCGGGGCGGGAGAGGTAGACCTGGATGACCTCCTTGCCTGCGCGTGGGCCAGTGTTGGTGGCCGTGAGGTGGACGGTGTGGCGGGCGGTGCTGTCGTCGGTTTCGGTGTCGTCGTCGACGGTGAGGTCGGCGAGGCGCCAGGTGGTGTAACCGAGGCCATGGCCGAAGGGGAAGGCGGGCTGGGTGTCGGACTTCAGCCAGGCCCGGTAGCCGATGTGGATGCCCTCGGTGTAGTGAAGTGCACCGTTGGCGGGGGTGGTGTTGAGGACGGGGACGTCCTCGGTGGTGGTCGGCCAGGTGGTGGGCAGGCGGCCGCCGGGTTCGGCGTGGCCGAGGAGGGTGTCGGCGAGGGCGTTGCCCATCTCCTGGCCGCCGAAGTAGGTGACGAGGAGGGCCGAGACGTCGTCGCGCCAGGGCAGGAGGACGGGGGAGCCGGAGTTGACGACCACGATGGTGGGGGTGTTGGTGGCGGTGACGGCGTGGACGAGGGCGTCCTGGTGTCCGGGGAGGTCGAGCTCGGTGCGGTCGAAGCCCTCGGACTCAACTTGGGAGTTGGTGCCCACGACGACGACGGCGATGTCCGCGTCGGCTGCGGCCCGGGCGGCGTCGGCGATCAGGGCGATGGGGTCGTGCGGGGCCGGTTTGGTGCCGAGGGTGATGGCGAAGGTGCCGCCCATGGCCGTGTCGCGTGAGGTGAGGTCGAAGGTGACGCGCACGGACAGGGGGGTGCCGGCGGTGGTGGTGACGGGGGTGGTGACGGCGGGTGGGGCCAGGAGGCTGGCGCCGAGGTCCTGACCGACGGCGATCGCGGTGTCCTCGTGGTGGAGTTGGTCGTCGACATGGATGCGGCCGGTGCCGACGGAGGCGAAGCCGAGCAGGCTCTCACCGGTGGTATCGGGGGTCCAGCGGGTGGTGAGTTCGATGGTGGCGGCGGTGGTGATGGGGGCGTCCCCGCCGAAGTAGACCAGGGCGGTGGAGCGGCGGTCCTCGCGGAAGAGTTCGCCGCCGTCGGCGTCGAGGAAGCGGACGAGCATGCCGGGTTCGCCGGTGGCCGGGTTGGTTGTCTGATCGAGAGGGAGCGCGGTGCGGCCGTGATGGGCGACGGCGCCGAGGCTGTGGGTGACCTCGGCATCGGGGAGGGCGGCGCGCAGTCCTTCGAGTGGGCTGACGACGCGCTCAGGCAGGACGGTGGCGGACCCGCCGCCCTGGGTGCGGGCGTGCTGGGCGTTGTGGCCGATGACGGCGACGCGGCGCAGGCGGGTGGGGTCGAGGGGGAGGATGCCGTCGTTGGCGAGGAGGACGGTGCCCTGGGTGGCGGCGTGGCGGGCGAAGGCGATGGTGTCCGACGCGGTGACCCGCGGTGGTGGGGCGGCCTGGTAGCCGTCCAGGGCGCCGACGCGGGCGGCCAGCAGGAGGACGCGCGCCACCTTGCGATCGATGACGGCCTCGTCGACACGGCCATCGCGGACGGCCGCGACCAGGGCCGGGCCCCACGGGCCGTCAGGTCCCGGCATGACGAGGTCCTGCCCGGCCTCGGCCGAGGCAAGGGAGCGGACAGCCGTCCAGTCGCTGACGACGACGCCGTCGAAGCCCCACTCGGCCTTCAACGGCGTGTCGAGGAGGTCATTCTCGGTGGCGGTCACGCCGTTGATGGCGTTGTACGCGGACATGACGAGCCAGGGGCGGGCCTGGACCACGGCCTTCTCGAAGGCGAGGAGGTACAGCTCGCGGAGGGCACGCTCGGAAACCTCGGTGCTGACGGTGAAGCGCTCGGTCTCATAGTCGTTGGCGACATAGTGCTTGGGGGTGGCGGCGACGCCGTGATCCTGCAGGCCGCGCACGAAGGCGGCGGCCAGGTCGGCGGTGAGGACGGGGTCCTCGCTGAACGCCTCGAAGTGGCGGCCCCCGAGCGGGGAGCGGTGAAGGTTGATCGTTGGGCCGAGGACCACGTCGACGCCCTTGTGGCGGGCCTCGGCGGCGAGCACGGCACCGTAGCGGTAGGCCAGTTCGGGATCCCAGGAGGAGGAGAGGGCGGTCGCGGATGGCAGGTTGAGTGAGGGAGAGCGCTCGTCCCACACCTCGCCCCGCACCCCCGAGGGGCCGTCGGACAGCACCATCCGGCGCAGGCCGATCGACTCGACCGGCGAGGTGGTCCAGAAGTCCTGGCCGGTCAACAGCTTGACCTTGGTCTCCAGGGACAGTTCGGCGAGCAGTCGGTGGAGCTCGGGGGAGCCGAGACCGAGGGAGGTGCGGGAGGGGGACATGACTTTCTCCTTGCTGGACATGATCAGCGAGCGGGTGGGCGGAGAGCAGCCGCCCGGCGCCGTTCGAGTTCGTCGGTAACCCGCCTGACGTCGCGCGGGTCTGCACGATGGACCGCGGAGCTGGGCCTGGCTGTCAGTCCAGAGCGGGTGCCTCCCGAGAGGGGAAGCGATAGATGCGGCAGCGAGAGATCCCCGAGTGGTCACCGTGGGCGGGGATGGGGAACGGGCTGGCCGAGGTCTGCCCAGACTGCGGATGCATCCAGGCGGTCCCTCCCGCGGTTTCGTCGCCATTGAGGCGGCGCTCCGCCTTCCACCCGTCCGGACCGCCGCGCCCTTCGGTGACGGCCTCGAGCCCGATCTGCCACGCCGGGTCCGTGGTCGTGAAGCCGATGCGGAAACCCCGGCCGACCGCGAGGAAGACGTCCTCCTCCTGCGCCACGATCAGCCCGTAACCGTACGTTCCCGCAGCGTCGATCCCGATGGGAGCCCACCGGGTCACCGTCAGGACGATCGAGCCCATGGTCAGGGCGACGCGCGGAGTGGCGTCATCGAGGTGGAAGCCTCTTGTGACGGCTGGTGTGCCGTCCGCCAGGGTCAGCATGGACTCGGTCTGGCGGATCAGGTCGTAGACGTCGGAAAGCTCGGCGAGCTCGGGGAGGTCGGCCGAGTCCGTGCCGAACGGGGAGACACCCAGGGCGTGGTACTCGCCGATCGCGAGCAGCGCATGCCCGGCCCCCACCGCGTCACGGCGCATCTCGGGGATGAAAAGACCGCCCGACATGGTCAGGAAGTCGCCGAAGACCGTGTCGGGCTGGCCGAAGTAGAAGTCCGGGGCGAACAGGTCGACGGTGGGTGCTGTCATCCGCCAGACGCCAGCCACGCGGGGGAGCGGCCCTCCGCTGGGATAGGTGCCCGGGACCTGCCCCCCGGCGACCGCGAAACCCGGGATGTCGAGATCGATCTCGCTGTCCAGCCAGGCGTTGGTGAAGAAGGGCACGGGGGAGACGGAACGGCCCGCCCGCGCCAGCTTCTCGATGTGGCTCGCGAACGCCCAAGCCATGAAGGCCTCGTCGCGTGCCGAAGGATCGCCCGGCAGGTCGCTCCAGCACAGGCCCGCCGGTACGGTGGTGGCGTCCTGCGAGGACAGCACATGACGGAGGTTCTCGGGGACGGGCTGGGCAAAGGCCTTCTGCGCCTCCCGGGACCGGTCACGAGAGGCGCCGAGCAGTCCGACCTCGTTCTCGATCTGCACCATGAGCACGGTGCGGTGTTCGGCGTCGATCTCCTCGATGTACTCCATCACGCGGCGGAAGGCGGCCAGGTCGAGGTCGCCGGGTGCGAACGGGGTCAGGGTTTCCGTCACGCGCCCGTCCTCCAGAACGCAGCGCGGAAACCGGTCCCAGTCGCGCTTCACCCACGTCGGTGCGTAGCTGGACGAGCCGTTCTTCCATGCTCCGAACCACAGCAGGATCACCCGCAGTCCGGCAGCCCGAGCCTCCTCCAGAACCGATCGGACCGAGTCGAGGACGAAGCGCCCCTCCACGGGTTCGATCTCTTCCCACGTGACGCTTGCCAGCACGGTGTTGGCGTTGGCGGCGACCGCGGACCGCAGACCGGCGGCCAGCGAACCGGCCGCTGAAGGGGAGGAGTTGTGGAGCTCGACGCCGCGTACGAGGAACGGATCCCCGTCGACGACGAGCCGGGCCGGTCCCTGTGACCTGTCGAGCCGGGGTGGCGGGCAGGCTTCCGCCTGCTGAACGCCGGTCGCCGAAGTGGTCACTGCGTGATTCACGGAGCCTCCTGGAAAAGAATGGTCGACGAAAATGTAGCGCTTGAGCTGTTTTCGTGGCTAGCATCTCACGCACCGTCTCTCACCGTGCTGCAAAGGAGCAGGCCAGTGACCCTTTCCACGAGACCAGACATCCCCCGGGGAGACCGTGAACTGAGTCGGGGGCCGGCCCGGCTCGGCAGGCTCGGACCGCTGCTGTTCCTCGTTCACGCGGGCTGGATGCTTCCGTTCGCCGCTGCGGGCACGCTCATTCCGGCGATCATGACGGAGATCGATCCCGACCGGAAAGTGGCGCTTTACGGCACCCTCGCCACCACCGGCTCGCTGGCCAGCATGATCGCCACGATCGTCATCGGCACACTGTCCGATCGCACCCGTTCACGCCTGGGCAAGCGCAACCCATGGATCGCCAGTGGTGGCGTCGTCCTCGCCATCGCAGCCACCACCATGTCGTTCACCAGCAACTTCCCCCTGCTCGTCGCGCTCTGGATCACCTTCCAGGTCGGCCTGGCAGTGGTCCTCGCCCCGTTGTTCGCCGTACTGCCGGACCGGGTGGCACCCAGCAACCTGGGCAAGGCGTCCGCCGTCATCGGATTCGGCCAGCTGGTCGCTCAGAGCCTGGGCAGCGTCGTAGCCGGGGCTCTCATCACCGTCCCCCGAGAAGGACTGCGCTGGCTGCCCTGGCTGATCGCCGTCACCACGGTGCTCTTCGTCCTCCTGGCCCCCGAGCAGGACAACCGCAACGAGCCGCGGGAGACAGGGTCCGCACGGGCACTGCTGCGCAGCTTCATCCCCCCGCGCGACCGTGATTTCCTCCTGGCGCTCATCGGCCGCTTCCTGCTGCTGATGTCCTTCATGAGCGTGCTGCTCTACCAACTCTTCGTGCTCACCGACTACATCGGGATCGGCGTCGGGGAAGCCGGCCGTGTCATCGCCACCGGGGGCGTCGTCATGGCGGTCAGTTCGGGTGCGGCGACGGTACTGTCCGGCCCCCTCTCCGACCGCCTGGGCAGACGCAAACCCATCGTGATCACCGCCTCGCTCATCTTTGCCGCAGCCGAGACGCCTCTGGTCCTGTCCCATTCCCTGGCGGCGTTCTACACGTTCCTGGGCGTCGGCGGTTTCGCCTACGGGATCTACATCGCCGTCGACCAGGCGCTCCTGGCGGACGTCCTGCCCAACGGCGACGACCGCGCGAAGGACATGGGGATCCTCAACATCGCCAACACAGGACCCCAGGTGCTCGCACCGATCGTCTCGGGTCTCGTTGTGACCGCCGTCGGGTACCGCAGTGTCTTCGTCATCGCGATCGCACTGGCATTGGTGTCGGCGCTGGTGCTCCTGCCCCTGCGGCGCGTGCGGTGAAAAGGGCCGTAGGCCGTCGTTGTGCAGTGCCTATACTTGGATCATGGGTGACCCTGCAGCGACGGCCGGGCGGCGTGGTCCGTATGCCAACACCGCACGGCGCAAGGCCGAAATCGTCGAAGCTGCCGAGCGGGCCTTCGCCGTCGCCGGCTACCACGGGGGAGCGCTGCGGGAGATCGCCCGCCAGCTCGATCTGAGCTTCACAAGCCTGCGGCACCACTTCCCCACCAAGGAAGAGCTGCTGATCGCGGTGCTCGAGAACGCGGACAACCGCGAAAAGGAATCCTTCGAAAGGGACTTGCTGCACAGCGGTCTCATCGACGCAGTCATCGCCCTGGCCGAGCGCAACCTCGCGAAACCAGAGTCGCTGCGACTGCTGGCAGTCCTGTCGGCCGAGGCGTCGTCCACCTCTCATCCCGCCCATGTCTGGTTCGTCGAACGCTATGACCGAGTCCGGGCCCTCGTCGAGAAGAGCATCCGGTCCGACATCGCCCAAGGGCGCCTTCCGGCGAATACCCAGGCCGCCGAGGCGGCCTACGCATTCGTCGCCCTGTGGGACGGACTGCAGCTGCAGTGGCTGATCGATCCGAGTTTCGACCTCGTCGCCGCCTTGAGGAAGGGACTCCGTGCTCTCCTCGGCCAAACTCCGTGAACGCCGTACATCAGCGTGATCTTGCGAGGAACCCAGGATGAAGGCCTACACCAGATCATTCATCGGCGACCGCGAGATCGATCCCAGCCTGCCCCCGATCGACTACACGCCTTCAAGGAAGAAGGCGGCAACGGCGTATCGGCATAGAGCCCGCCGCTGATCAGCATCGAACCGTGGCCACCGGCCCTCCCTCGACTTCATCCGATACCGCGGCGACATCAGACGGTTCCTGGCATATACCGCCTCCGAGCCGACCGTTGCCGACTCCCTGTTCCTGAGTGACCGAGAAGGCCACGACTGGGTGGCACTCAAGAGCTTCGTGAACAAGGCCGATCCGATGGCCGACAAGGGATGGCGGGGCCTGCAGGAGAAGAGCAGCACCCACACACTGCTCGTCAAGGTGGATGATGCCAACGCCCTCATGAAGGCCGCCCTGCGAGACGAATCACGTCACGACACCCGTGATCTCCTCGACTCACACGGCCACACCGACTGCTGCTATGTCGGCTAAGTGGGCCGTACCGGACCGAACTGCCCACACCGGCACGACACACGTCGCCGGGTAATGATCGGCGGAAAGAGATCGGCGGAAAGAGGTAGAGGTCGTACCCACCATCGAGCAGTACACCTGGGAAGGCAGCACCCTCGACTGCTCCATCGGCGAAACCGCAAGCGTTGACCTGCCCGCGACCTTCATCCAACAGGCCGCGGGATTGACCTTCACCCATTAGAACAACTTGGGAGTATGGGCCCGAGCGCAGCTGACCGCTGACACCACAGACATCGAGACGGTCGTCTGCCTCCAACGCCGGATACACGACGAGGCGCTGAACGAACAAGCCAACCGCCAACGCCAGCACCAGGCGGAGGAACTGCACCAAGCCCTGTCCACGACACCCACACTGACTCTCGCCTACTGGCTCATCCACCAACCACAAGCCGCCGACCCAAACACCATCGAAGCCCTGAGTCGGCTGACGCGCGAAATCGCCACCTACGCCCCCCACACCGTTTGGGTCCAAGTCGCCCACCTGCTCCAGACCTTCGTGCAGGACCTCGACACGCCCGCCCGCGTGAACCTCGTCGACAGCCTCGCCCAGATCTTCACCCGAAACGACCAGCCAGAACTTGCCGACCATCTGCGTTCCATCGCAAGGCAGATGCAGTCCGCCGACGGATACTCGCCAAGCAGCCCGCCACGCTGAGGGCTTGCAGGGGAGCCGCACCTTGATTCCCTGCAAGCCCTAGGCGAGAGGAGGGTCAGCGCTAGCGAGGGCGTCGATACTGGTGAGAGTGTCGCGCCATGCTTCCCGCCATGTCTTCCGGCGGAGATCGTCGACCATGGCAGCATCGACGCCCGTATCCGCGTTCAGGGGCCACAGCGGGGTGTCGTCGACTGCAAGGCAGATTCGGGCGAGCAGGCTACGGCGGACGAGGTCGCGCAACCGTTCTACGGCGTGCGCGATCGCTGTTCCATCAGGTAGGCCATCGGGAACGGTCGAGATCTTCCGGACCTCCTTGAGGAGAGCCTTCTCGGTCATGGCGCCGCCATGAACGAGTGTGGATCGGAGCCCATAGATCACGCCCACGTCGTTGAAGATCTGCTCTGTGGGATCAACGGCGGTGGACAGTAGCGTCGACGCGCGGATCTTCAACCGTAGCGTGACGTCGGTTTTCTCCTTTCCGGACAGAGCTGCTTCGAAGGCGGTCGCCAGGTCGACGATCTGCTCGGACCAGCCGTATGCGTGGAAGGACAGAACGAACTTCTGAAGCGCCATGCCAAATGAGGTGAACGCCATGTCCGTTCGCGGCTGCTCCGCTGCGGTTAGGAGCCGCCCGAGGCCGTCGACACGGCTGACATCATCCGAGCCGAGAGTGATCACGCGGGCGGCCAGTTGCGTCGGAGAACCGAACCCGGGCCCCGCGCCCCGGAAGCGGAGCACGGTGGGCTTGAACTCTCGGACCGTGTGAGTCGCCCCTTGGATCTCCGCCATCGACTCGCTGGTGCTCGGCTTCAACAGCCGTACCAGCAACATGAACCGCTCGATCCGCTGCGACAGCGGCTTGGCCAGATCGAACGGCTTTGCGCCGCTGTCCTGCGCGATGATGACGCTCTCCGGCGGCGCGAAACCGTGCGGCCGGTCTCGACCGTAGGCGCTCGCTGCCCCAGGGATCACCGTCGAGATGATCCGCTGCAACTCGCCATCGTGGTCCGCTGCTTGCGAGATCACCGGCTCGACGCGGATGTTGGTGAACTCGACTGGCTTGCCGTCTGCGGTGGTCATGTGGGAAACCACGCGGCAGCACGCCACCTCGTACGTGTCTGCGTGAACAGCCTGGATCAGGTCCCGCAGCGCCTGCTCGGCGGCTGGTCCATCAGGGGAAAAATCCTCCCGCGCACGAGTCAACCGGGCGATGAACGTCTCTAGGAAGCTGAAGACCAATCCACCAGGGAACTCGCGCTCATGCAGTGGTCGGCCGGCGTCGAACCGAGGATGAGAAGCGGCAATCGCCTCTTCAAGCGCTCGGTACTCGGCCAGCGGCATGACGGAATTCCCGAAGTAGTCGCGCCCCACCTCCAGGTATGGGTGGAAGGCCGGCGGCGGAACCACCCGCTCCTCCTGGAGCCGAGCCCATGCCGCAGCCAGGAATGCTCGCCCCGTGTCTTGCAGGCGCCTGTCGATGTCGTTCACTCACCCAGCATGGACGAACGCTCAAGCACCTGCACTGCTGTTTCGCCCCGGGCTCCGTGGTGAGGGCATCAGCCGGAGCGGGCAACCTGCGCCTGCGTCGCCAGTCACGGTCGGCCCGCCCTTCGTCGCCACCCGTGTGGCCCGCGTGGCGTGTGTTGTCGCATTCAGACGCACAGGGCCCGATGCGACATTCCCGAGAAGTGATGTACGCCTCAACTCATGTGGTCTGTCCGGTATTCGACGCACCGATAGCCTCGTCGGGCAACGGAGCCGCTGATGGCCACCAACCGCCGCATGACGCCGGGAGGCCTAGCGCACAGGGCCGCCGGCGAAGGCGGCGGCCGGGGGAGAGGGGGACCTGTGGGAGTCGCTGCGCGTACCGGGATCGGGCTGCTCTTCGGCGAGTCGTTCGGGCGTGTGCCCGTCGAGGTAGAGGGAGTACCGCAAGGACTGCGCGCCGTCACAGTTCCGACTCGGCGAGATGGGCAGGACAGGCTGCCACGTAACCGCCGACGGAAGCTGAACGTCACGCAGGTGGACTTGGTTCCGGCCGACGAAGTGCTCCTGTACGGACCGCCCGAAGGGCTCTCGCCATCGCACCTGGTGTGGGTGCTGGACTCCGGGCGACGCGAATGGGCATCCGTCATCAAGCGCTTCGACATGCAGGCCTACGAGGTGGCGGCCGACTTGGTCCGCTGCGGGGCAGTGGTGTTGCGCTGTGAAGTGGACGAACTGCTGCAACTGGGCCGCCCCGTGCGCTGGAGGCTGACTCAGGCCTGGCAGGAACAGGCAGAAGATCGCCTGGCGGAACTGCGCGGCGCCCGTGATCCGCGCCGTGCCCGCCGGGATCTTCTGCAGGTGATGGAGCCGGTGGAGCAGCTCGCTCAGGAGCGGCAACTGCTCGCCGCAGTCCCCGAAGACGCGGGCTTGGTCGTTCCCGCCGGAAGCCTCGTCCGCACAGCCGCGTGGTCGGTATTCGAGGCTGCGGTCAGGGCCGCCGCCCAGTGGTGGGAGCTGCGTGGTCAGGGCGAGAAGGAAGTGACCTTGAAACAGCTTGCCGCGCACGCGTTGGGGGGATCCAAGACGTGGACGGCACAGCAGCAGGTCGGGTTTGCCAACCTCATCGGCATGGACTTTGAGGACGCGGTCCGTGAAGAAGACACTGATCTGCGGGTGAAGGGCCCGCTGTCGTGGCGCATCGGCGAGGTCGCCGCGGACGCCGCGGTCGCCCAGCCCTGGGTCGGGCTGCCCTCTCAAGGCATCAGAGTGATCGGCCAGGCCCACTGCAGCGCCCGCGGTGTACTGGTGATCGAGAACTCCGACACCTTCGGAGTAGTGTGCCGCAGACTGCCGGAGCTGACCTCGCAGTGGCTGTGCGTCTGGGGCGCCGGCTACGCACGCGATCAGCTCGTCATGTTTCTTCAGTGGCTGCAGCCCAGGCCGATCGTCGCGTGGTGTGATCTGGACGCTGACGGCATCGGCATCATTCATGATCTGTCCCGTCGGCTGGGCGCACCGGTGCACGCCGTCGGAATGGACGTGGACCTATGGCGTCAAGGCCCTTACCGCCGGCGTAAGAATCCTGAGCAAGAGAAGGCACTTGACGCTGAACACGCCGCGGACCTGGCACAGCGCGTGACGGGCCCCCTGCGCCAGCTGGCCCTCGCCGTCACCGAGAGTGGGGAGTCCCGAGAGCAAGAGACGCTCTACACCTCCGTGCTCCCCCGTCTGCCCGAGCTGCTTGAGCCCTTTCTCCACCTGCCCATACCTGAGCCCACTCACCCGAGCCAGGAGCACACACGGTGACCAGCGGCCAGCTGCCCTTGGACGAGCACAATCAGGTTCTCCTCGCGCCCGGCCAACGGCTGATGAACTGGCGTGCCTTCTTCGCCCCGCTGGCAGCCCACCGCGAGGCACTGGTGAAGGACCCGGAACTGGTCCGCCTGGCCGCAGACATCGTCGCAGTGTTCGCCGAACACGCCGCCTCCAGCGGACTCACCCGAAACCAGATGCGGGAGTACCTGGGACCCAGCGGGAGGGGCTGGCCCTCAGCCGTCCTGGAGTCGCGCCTGTCGCTGATGATCGACATGAGTTTCCTGGAGCCCTACGTACTCAAGAAGCACCAGGACCGCTATGTGATGCGCCCCGCGGGCCTTGCCGGCGCCATCGCAGCCGAACGCCTCGCCCTGCACGGGGGAGTCGACGAACTGATCGGCCTGCTGGACCGTACACGCGAGCTGCTGGAAAGGGACGACCCAGATCCCACCCCGGTCCTACAGGCACTGCGCACATGCCGGCACGGACTGACGGTCTTCGCACTTGACCTGCAGCGGCAGGTCATCATGGCCACGCCCGCAGAACTCATCAACGCCCAACGCCAGCACGACCACACCGACTTCAGCCGCCAAGTGAAGGCCCTGAACGATCTGGTTACCCGGGCATTCTCCGGAGACCTCGTCCTGGAGGACGCGGCCACCGCGTTGATCGAGGCCGCACAGTTCTACCGCGAGCAACTCCTCGCGGCCATCGAGAAGATCCTGGAGCACGGCGGCGGAAGTCTGAACCTGGACGTCCTCACCCCCGCCGAGTACCTCCAGCTCGCCAAGACCGCCGGCGTCGAACGTCTGGGACACTTCGGCGAGTTCCTCGTCG
This sequence comes from Streptomyces sp. P17, assembly GCF_032436805.1. Classification (NCBI taxonomy): domain Bacteria; kingdom Bacillati; phylum Actinomycetota; class Actinomycetes; order Kitasatosporales; family Streptomycetaceae; genus Streptomyces; species Streptomyces sp. P17. Next base: position 47,680 of record NZ_JAVRBF010000059.1, read on the forward strand.
CCGACACGCCCCACGTGCTGATCGACGGCCAGCACGTGCTCGACACCGCAGCCGCGTACACCCCGCGGCGGCCGCCGCGTCCGCGTCCGGCCCCGCCCCAGCCAGCACCCGATGACGCCGCCGATCCCTTCGCCGCCCTGGACGACGCGACCCAGCACGAGATCCTCCGCCAGGAAATCCTCCTGGAGGACCTCCTTGGTGGGCAGCACCATGCAGCCCTTGCCGACGTTCTCGAAGCACGAGGCTGGCCCGGAGCCGGGCGACTGTTGGTCGAACTCCTGGCCGCCGATGCAGATCCCCTCGTCGACTGCCACATCGAGATCGCTGTGCCGGTACGCGTCGATCCCACCGCCAAGGTCACCTACCTCCACGACATCATCCTCCACGCCGGAACCGACAACGGAGGCCACAACCGTGACCGGTGACAGCGCCCCACCAACTCCCTCCGCACTCCTGCTGGCAGCCATCCGCGCTGCCGGCTCAGTCGTCACCCCCCGAAATGCAGACCTGCTCGAGGAAACCGCTGATGCCGCCCAACGAGCGGGCCGGACCGTGCTACAGCTCCGGGCCGCAGGGGAGACCAGGATGACGCTGCGCCTGGGATGGCCCGCGGGCAGCGCCCCGGACATCGAGCAACTGGGAGAGCAAGCTCCCGCCACGCTGCCCCGGATTCCGACCCTGGTCTGGGCCCTGTGCCTGAAGGCCGCATGGCCCGATCCCACTCTGCCGCACTACCCCGGGCAGCCCTTTTCCGCCCAGCTGATCGAGAACGCCGGCGTGCACCTGGGCGCGGATCGCAAGAGCGTCTCCACCGCTCTGGAGCGCGTACTGCCCGGGCACGGTCTCATCGTGGCGGTCGGCCCGTCACTGCATCTGGGGCCCGCCGTGGCCACACTGCCCAGTCCCACAATCGCCGCGCTCCGCCGAGGCCACCACCGGCTGCCTGACCCCTACCAGCAGCACACTGTGCACCCTTCACCCCCTTCCGCAGAGGCGCACGCTGACGATCCGGACACCGCTACCTCGCCGCACGAGCTCACCCCGCCGGACGCGACTGCTCAACACAGCAGCGAGCACATCACCCACAGCATCGTCACCGCCCTAGAGAACGCGTGCGGCCCACTGCCCCCACGCAACCTGCCGGCCCTCACCGACCCCGACGTCCGCGCCCATGTCCAGACCGCCTTGGCCGACATTGGCCGCACACTCATCCGCACACCCCAGGGCACCTGGACCACCGGATACCCAGACCTGGTCGCCGCAGCACTCGCCACAGCCGGGATCGGCACGCTCAGCCCCGCCGAGCGAACCGTCCTCGCCCTGGTCCTCCTGCACACCGTGGCTCTGCCGCGAGCCCAAGGACGCCACACGCACCCGCAATGGAACGCCACTCAGCATTCCGTCACCCTGCGAGAACTCGCCCGCAACCGGGCCCTGACCAAAACCACGATCCGCGAGGCCCTGCGCACCCTGACCGCGGCAGGGATGGTCGATACCGCAGGCCAGGGAAACTACGTCCCCGGCCCGTGCCTGCAACGGCTGAGTGAAACCAGCGTCGCCGCCTTGTGGGAGGACCTCATCCTCGCCGGCCGGCCCGATGGCCACCTCGCCAGCGCCATCGCGCGGCGTCGCCAAGCCGCCCGCCCCGCCGTCCCGTCCCAGGAGCACCCGTGACCACCCCAACCGGCCTCGACAGTCATCTGTCCACCGGCATCATCGGCAGCCGGAAACTGGTCGCCGTCCAGACCTTCGCCATCGCCCGGCTCACCAGCGACCCGGTTGCACTGATTCCGGGCACCTTCATCGCCGTGACCGGTCGAGGCCCCAAGGACTCCAACGAATCAGGCAAGACCAGCTTCCTCGCCGCCGTGGCGCTGCTCCTGGGCGACCCCGAATGGCAGATCACCAGCAACGGCACAGCCAATACCGTCAACCTGCTCTTCGAACCCGTGATCGCCGGCGCCTCCACCCAACTGGTCGACGCAGCGGACCGCGGCTATATCGCTGGCGTCTTCGCAGAATCCGATGGCAGTCGCCCGCACAGCGTCTGGCTGCAGATCAGCAACGACTCACCCCACGTCCAAGTACGCCACCACCCCGGTGTCCACCTGCTCACCGACGGTACAGACGACGAGCGTCACCGGGCAGCACCGGCGTTCTACCAGCAACTCGGTGTCGAGGCACTGGGCTCCGGCGAATACGCCAACCAGCTCTACGGCCGATCGCCCAAGGTATTGGCCTACGTGGCGTCCCGCGGGCAGGTGCGCTCACGGCCCTCCCTACTCAAGCTTGAAGCCGGCACCTACTCACCCGACCACATCGGTGATGCCCTGATCACCCTGTCCGGCCGCGCCAGCCTGCTCGAACACGACAAAGGACAACGCAAGGCACTGGAGGACAAGCGAGCCAAATACGCCAAGTCCCTTCAACGACACGACGAAGCACTCGCCAGGGAAGACACCATGCTCCGCGAGGCAGAGGCCCGAGACGAACTCCGCCGCAAGATCGGCAGCGCCGAAGCCGACCGCCACGCCGCCCTGGCCCGCACCCTGCTGGACGAGACCGCACGCCTGCGCAGCGCCGAGATCCTCCTGCCCAAGACTGCGGCCACCCACAAGACGACGACCGATCTTCTTGAACACCTGGAAGCCCAGAAGACCGCCGCCTCCAACCTCACAGAACTCGACCGCACCTGCAAAACAGCCGAACAGAACAAAGACCAATGCCTCACCGACTTGACCAACGCTCAGACCGAGGAACGCCACCTCGCAGAAGCACTCGCCAAGGCGCACAAGACGCTAGACGAGGCTCGGACCCTCAGCGCCACCCACGCCGGCGAAACTGCGGCCGCGCTACAGGAACAGCTGACGCTACTCACCCAGCAGACGGCAGAAGCAGAGATCAACCGCGGCATCGCCCGACGTGACGCCCGCCATTACGCCGACCAACTCCGCAAAGCCGAGCAGGGACAAGCAGGACTCGTCGGGGAGGTCCTGCGCGCGCTGGCCGCAGAGGAGGACATCACCGGCGTAGGCCTGCTCGACCAGATCGATCTCGACGACCAGACCCGAGACAAGTGGGAAGCCGCCCTTCACCCGTGGCGCGATGCCGTCTGCGTGGCAGATGCCGATCTGCCCGCCGCTCTCAAAGCACTGACCGCGCTGCCCGGCGCAATCCTCATCACCGAGGACCCCAGCTGGACCGCGACTGCCACCTCACACACCGGCCACGAGACCACGTGGCCAGCCGGCATCCGCTCGGCACCAGAACCGGCACGCCACTTCCTGCACGTCCTCGCCGACCAGACCCAATGGACCGAACAGCCTCCGCACTCCAGCGTCGATGCCCTCGGCCTCCACATCGTCGGATCCTTCCCCAACCCGACCGTCGGGCGGGCTGCCTTGTGCGCTCACCTGCGCGCCCGTCACGACGAGGCCCTGCTCAGCCAGCAGAAAGCGGAGAACCTCCTTGAGCATCTCGCACGTCGCATCACTCTCACAGAGGCTGAACTCAAGCGGGCCCAGGCCTTCGAAGCCCTACCGCAACTGCTGAAAGACCACCGTGGAGCCACCGACAAACTCACCCACAGGCGCAACACACTTCCCCAGTGTGAACGGTCACGTAATTCCCCGGGCCCGGCGTCACGTAATTCCCCAGGTCCTGACCTCGTCCATGTCTACTTGA
>NZ_JAVRBF010000005.1:0-181475 GCF_032436805.1 Streptomyces sp. P17
ACCAGCAGCGGCAGCGGCTCCGAGGCCGTCACCAACTCCCGCAGCGGATACCGGGACAGCACCGCGTCCACCTGGGGCCGGAAGGCGGCGGCCAGTCGGGACACGACCGGCAGGGAGTCGTCCCTGAGGGTGTCGACCGCACGGAGGAGGACCGGTCGCCGCTCGGCGGGAACCCCGGCCGCCGCACGCTCGAAGAGATCCGCGCCCTCCTCCAGGACCAGCCCGGTGTCGATCCCGGCGGGCACCTTGATGCGGGCGGTGTGGCGCCAGGTGGCGACCGGGTCGCCCCACGCCTCCACGGTGTACGTCCACAGGCCCTCGGCGTCGGGGGTGACCTCGGCGCCCCAGCGGTCGGTGCCCGGCGCCAGTTCACGCATCGGCGTCCACGGGCCCGGCCGGCCCTCGGGATCCCGCAGCACGACATTGGCGGCCACGGCGTCGTGACCCTCGCGGAACACGGTCGCCGAGACCTCGAACGTCTCGCCGGTCACCGCCTTCGCAGGGCGCCTGCCGCACTCCACGGCCGGCTGGACGTTCCGTACCGGGATACGGCCGATGGCCGCGGTTGCCTTCATGGTCTCGCCTCCGCCGTGCTCATGGCCGGGCCCCTGAAGGGCCCGGCCGGGGGATTCAAGCTGCGCCGGAAGGGTCTACCTGCCGGCCCGGGAACGCCGCTTGGCGGTCGGTGGACCCCGTCTCGCGGCGACGCCCGGACGGGGGCGTTCGTTCTGCTCGCGCAGGTAGGTGCCGAGGTTGGTGCGCAGATAGCGCTCGGCCGCGTCCGCGGCCTCGCGCGCGCAGCGCTTGCCCATCAGCACGCACAGCGTGTAGCCCGCGTCCTCGAAAGTGGCCCGCACGGCCTGGTCGTTCGGGGACGCGAGCATGACGCGCTCCCAGGCCCGGTAGCGCCCAAGCTGGCGGGCGACTTCGGCTTTGGCCGGTAGCAACATGACGCCGTTCACCTCTCGGGTTTCATGGCACGTCACCACACGGTGGGGGGTGGTCGTGCGCGCACACACGGATGCCTTACGGGCATGGAGGTCTTCACTCATGGTGCACGTGTGACGACCCAGCGTCTTGTTAGAGCTTCAACCATCCCGGATGATCCCCCGGTTGACTCCTCGTGTTGCACGAATGGCGTAGCACTCCCACCCTTGAGGTGACTCAGAAGCGATCAACGCTCACGCTTCGCGTTCGGGGCCCGTCCCGCGGGGACGGGGAAGTGCCGAGCCTCGCCGGTGAGGAGCCAACGAGATGAAGACCGCAGTGCCCTGCTACTACCACCTCGACGTGGAAGTCAGTCCGGAACGGGTCGGGCAGGTCAGGCGCATCCTGGCCGCACACCTCCGGTTCTGGGACCTGGAGAACCTCGTGGAGCCCGTCTGCGGCGGCGCCGAACTGCTGCTGAACGCCATCGACGAGCACGCCACGGACAAGAACACGTCGATCGAGATGTGGTGGAACGGACAGCACCTCATCACGGCCATCGGGGACAACGACCGTGATCTGCGCCCGGACCAGGATCTGCGCGGCTGCCTTGAGCAGATCGCCGCGATCAGCGACGGCTGGGGCTGCTGCGCCACGGAAACCGGCAGCAAGGTCATCTGGTTCTCGCAGCGGGCCCGCGCCGGCGAGCGCGTCCCGCTGGTCCCGACGGCCCCGGCGCCCAGCCTGCGCGAGGTGCTTCAGGTGCCCCGCGAGGTCCCGGCCGCCGCGCTGGCCGGCCCGGCGAGCACCCCGGACCGGGTGCTGGAGGAGGCGCGGTGACCGCGCGCAAGCACCGTGCAGGGGTGCCCGCCTGGAGCGGGCACCCCTACCCGTTGGGCGCCGCCTACGACGGACAGGGCACCAACTTCGCCCTGTTCAGCGAGGTCGCCGAGCGGGTCGAGCTGGTCCTCGTCGACGACGCGGGCAAGCACCGCAGCGTGGAGCTGACCGAGGTCGACGGATTCGTCTGGCACGGCTACCTGCCCGGCGTCGGCCCCGGCCAGCGGTACGGCTACCGGGTGCACGGCCCCTGGGCCCCGGCCCTCGGCCACCGCTGCAATCCGGCGAAGCTGCTCCTCGACCCGTACACCCAGGCGGTCGACGGGCAGATGGACAGCCACTCCTCCCTCTTCGAACGCTCCCCCGACGGCCCCTCCCCGGCCGACAGCGCCGGGCACACCATGCTCGGCGTGGTGACCGACCCCTACTTCGACTGGGGCGACGACCGTCCGCCCCGGCGGCCGTACGCGGACACCGTCATCTACGAGGCCCACGTCCGCGGCCTGAGCCGCACCCATCCGGGTGTCCCCGCCGAGCTGCGCGGCACCTACGCCGGTCTCGCGCACCCCGCGGTCGTCGAGCATCTGACCTCGCTGGGGGTCACGGCCGTCGAGCTGATGCCCGTGCACCAGTTCGTCCAGGACGGTGTGCTGACCGACCGGGGCCTCGCGAACTACTGGGGCTACAACACGATCGGCTTCTTCGCCCCGCACAACGCCTACGCCGCCCATGGCACCCGTGGCCAGCAGGTCACCGAGTTCAAGGCGATGGTGAAGGCACTGCACGAGGCCGGTCTCGAAGTGATCCTGGACGTCGTCTACAACCACACCGCCGAGGGCAACGAGAAGGGCCCCACCCTGTCCTTCCGCGGCATCGACAACGCCTCCTACTACCGGTTGGTGGACGGCGACTGGACCCACTACTACGACACCACCGGCACCGGGAACAGCCTGCTGATGCGGCACCCCTACGTCCTGCAGCTGATCATGGACTCGCTGCGGTACTGGGTCACCGAGATGCATGTCGACGGCTTCCGCTTCGACCTCGCGGCCACCCTGGCCCGGCAGTTCCACGAGGTGGACCGGCTCTCGGCGTTCTTCGACCTGATCCAGCAGGACCCGGTGATCAGCCGCGTCAAACTGATCGCCGAGCCCTGGGACGTCGGCGAGGGCGGCTACCAGGTCGGCAACTTCCCGCCGCTGTGGTCGGAGTGGAACGGCAAGTACCGCGACACCGTGCGCGACTTCTGGCGCGGCGGCGAACACACCCTGGGCGACTTCGCCTCCCGGCTGACCGGCTCCTCCGACCTGTACCAGCACAGCAGGCGTCGGCCGCGTGCCAGCGTCAACTTCGTCACCGCGCACGACGGTTTCACCCTGCGCGACCTCGTCTCGTACAACGACAAGCACAACGAGGCCAACGGCGAGGGCAACCGGGACGGCGAGAGCGTCAACCGGTCCTGGAACTGCGGCGCGGAGGGCGAGACCCGCGATCCGGCCGTCCTTGAGCTGCGCGCCCGCCAGCAGCGCAACTTCCTCGCCACGCTGCTGCTGTCGCAGGGCATCCCGATGCTCTGCCACGGCGACGAACTCGGCCGTACCCAGCGCGGCAACAACAACGCCTACTGCCAGGACAACGAGGTCTCCTGGATCGACTGGCGGCTGACCGACGAGCAGCGCGCTCTCGCGGACTTCACGCGCTACGTCATCGGCCTGCGCACCGCTCATCCCGTCCTGCGCCGCCGCCGCTTCTTCCGCGGCGAGACCGTGACGCACGCGGGCCAGCCGCTGCCCGACCTGGTCTGGCTGCTGCCGGACGCCGGCGAGATGACGGAGGAGGACTGGCAGCGCTCCGACGCCCACTGCGTGGGTGTGTTCCTCAACGGCGACGCCATCGCCGAGCCCGACCGGTGCGGCCGGCCCGTCGTGGACGACTCCTTCCTGCTGCTGCTCAACAGCTACTGGGAGCCGGTGGACTTCCAGCTCCCGGACGCCACCTACGGCGACCGCTGGACCACCCTGATCGACACCGCCGAGCCGCAGGCCCCCGACGAGACCGAGCACAAGGCGGCCACGACGAGGACGGTCGCCGCCCGCAGCCTCGTCCTGCTGTCCCGCCCGTCCAGGACAGCCGCCGTCTAGGAGACCACTGAGAATCTTGAAAACCCGCCCGACTTGCACCGGATTGCCCCGGTCGACTTTTGCGGGCGAACCTGGGCGATCGGGGCGGCCCAAGCAAGATCTTCAGGACACTTCTAGCGCTCGCGGCGCGAGGTCACGGTGAACTGGGCGCCGTCGGAATCCCGCAGCACGGCCTCGTCCCCGGTCTTCGACAGGACGCTCCCGCCGTGCTGCTCCGCGGTCCGGGCGCAGGCCGCCACGTCCGGGACCGCGAAATGGACCTGCCAGTGCGGGCGGATGGTGGGGTCGGGGGCGGCGCCGAGCGCCCCCGACACGATCCGGGCCACCACGTCACCGCCGCTGCGCAGCACGACCTCGCCGCCCTCGTAGCGCACCTCGCAGCAGCCGGGGCGCTCCGAGGCCCAGTCCAGGACCTCGCCGTAGAAGATCGCGGCGTCGAAGGCGTCGCGGGTGTGCAGGCGGATGAAGGCCGGGGTGGAGCGGCGCCAGGTCTCCCAGTCGCTGACCAGCTCACCCTCCCAGATGCCGAAGGTCGCGCCGTCCCGGTCGGCGAGCAGCGCCGCGCGCCCGGGCGGGAAGGAGATCGGCCCGACCGCGGCCGTACCGCCGCGCTCCTGCACCCTCGACACGGCCTCGTCCGCGCTCGGCACGGCGAAGTACGGCGTCCACGCGACCGCCATCTGCCACATCGTCGCGACGCCGGCGATCCCGGCGACCGGTACGCCGTCGGCCAGGGCGATCCGGAAGCGGTCGCCGAGTTTGCCGGTGCGCCAGCGCCAGCCGAAGACGGCGGTGTAGAAATCCTGGGTGGTCTGCAGGTCGCGGCTGGTCAGGCTCACCCAGCAGGGCGCGCCGAACACGGAGTGCGTGGAGACCACGTTTCTCGTGCCGCTGGGGAGCTTCGTGTCGTGGTTCATGGCTGTCGCGTCCTGGTCTCGCCGGGCCGGCGGCCACCGGCGTCTCTTCCCAGTGTCCGGCCGGTACCTCTGACGGCGCCTGCCGAGTACCCCGGCCGCCGCGCCGAAACAATGATGATTCCACCCCCCACGCAGTGGCATACCGCCGCCCGAGTGACGAGGATGGATGCGTGACCCGCGTACCGCAGGAGCCTGCCGACGAGACCAACCGGATCTCCGAGCTGCAGGAAGAAGTCGAGCAGCTCAAAGAGGCCGTCACCTCCCACGCGGTGGTGGACCAGGCGATCGGGATGATCGTGGCGCTGGGCCGGGTCGGCCCGGACCAGGGCTGGGCGGTGCTGAAGGACGTCTCCCAGCACACCAACATCAAGCTCCGTAATGTCGCGGACCTGATCCTGATCTGGGGCCGCGACGGAGCGATGCCCCCGGAGATCCGCGCCGAGTTGGAGGACGCTCTCGACCGTTACGGTCCGACGCAGATCCCGGGGACGCCGGAAGAGGAGCGCTAACGGGCCTGGGTCATCAGTTCCTCCCGCAGATGCGCGAAGCAGCCGTTGAGCAGTCGGGAGACGTGCATCTGGGAGATCCCCAGTTGCTGGGCGATGCAGCTCTGCGTCATGCCGCGGAAGAACCGCAGATAGAGGATGGTGCGCTCACGCTCGGGCAGCTTCTCCAGACAGGGGCGTACGGCCACTCGGTCGACGACGATGTCGAAGCCCGGATCGGGCCCGCCCAGTGAGTCGCCGAGGGCGTAGCCGTCGGTGCCGGGCATCTCCGCCTCCAGCGACAGTGCGGAGAAGCAGTCCAGGGCCTCCATGCCGGCGCGCACCTCGGACTCGCTCAGCTCGGTCCGGTCGGCGATCTCGGCCACGGTGGGGGCGCGGCCCGGGGTCGTCTGCGACAGCTCCTTGGCCGCCTGCCGCACGCGGTTGCGCAGGTCCTGAACCCGGCGTGGCACATGCAGCGTCCACATGTGGTCGCGGAAGTGCCGCTTGATCTCGCCGGTGACGGTCGGCACCGCGTACGCCTCGAAGGCGCAGCCGCGGGCCGGGTCGTAGTGGTCGACGGCCTTGACCAGGCCGAGCGCGGCCACCTGATAGAGGTCTTCCAGAGCCTCACCGCGTCCCTTGAAGCGGACCGCGATGCGCTCCGCCATGGGCAGCCAGGCCTGAACCAGTGCGTCACGGAGCGCCTTGCGCTCGGGCCCCTGCGGCAACCGCGCGAGCCGTTCGAAATCGGCGGCGGTATCGGGGGCGTCATCGTGCGGGTGCTGCTTCGTTCTGCCGGTGACAGGCATGAAGCGCGCCTCCCTCAGCAGGTGCTGGGTGGGACAGTCACCGTGGAAGCGGCCCCGAAAGCGCGCGGAGGACATCCGGGGCCCGGAGCCGGGCTCCCACGGACGTGCCTCCTGTCCGAAGCACTGCATAGAGGATTCCCGCCCTCACGAACTCAAAACAATTGCCCCGATTTCGGCGAATATGGCGAATATGGCGACATTCTGAAATCGATCGAATTCGGTGCGTGAGGGTGCCCACTGATCAAGACGGCCGACGTGATGTGCGGCACGCTCGCGTGTCCGGCCGGCGCGCCGGGTGACCGATTGTGCCTGGGCAGCGCTTGATCAGCGATCAAAGAGGGTGAATGCGCTGGCCACAGCGCATTCCGCTCATTTGACAGTGCGCTGAGCGCACAGATAGGAAGCAGCTCTCTGAGGTCGAAGAGGTGCAGTGTGTGCGAGCCGAACGTGGTCGGGGACTGGCAGGAGTACGACGAGCATGCCGGTCTGCGCGTCCGAGTCCACCGTCTGGAGCAGGCCGAGCCTCCGCGTGGACGTGACGACGCCGCCGAGGGGCTGACGTACTGCAGCCTGCGCGTGACGGTCGAGAATCGCGGTGAGCGGCACTACGGCATTCACCTGGAGGACGGCCAGATCGATGTGCGGATCGGGTCTGAGGGGGAGAGTGCCTTCATCGACTGGCGCAACTCGCAGTTCATCGAGGGCTTCGACGTCTACCCGCTGCGCCGGGCTACCGCCGTGCTGTACGCGGCCGGGCCGGAGGCGAGCCTGAACCAGGTCGACGTCCAGATCCAGTTGCGGGTCGACGAGGAGTGGACCGAGCGCCGGCTCTGGGCGGGCGGCATCGGCCTGTACGAGGGCTCGGCCCACACCGGCCCGGGGCGGGAGTGCCTCGCCCACCAGGTCAGCAACTTCCTGCGCGACCAGGCCGAAGAGGGCACCGCCTGACGCGGTGCCGCGCCTCAGTGCGGGATGCCGTCGATGATCTCGCGCGCGCCCTGACGCAGCAGCGCCACGGCGACCGAGGTGCCCAGGGTGGCCGGATCCAGCCGGCCGGCCCACTCGTGGGCGTTGAGCCGGGTCTTGCCGTCCGGGGTGAACACGCACGCCCGCAGGGACAGTTCCCCGCCGTGGTCCACACGCGCGTACCCGGCGATCGGGCTGTTGCAGTGCCCCTGGAGCACATGCAGGAACATCCGCTCGGCGGTGGCCTCCCGGTGGGTGTCCGGATCGCCGAGGCCGCTGACGGCGTCGATGAGCTCCTCGTCGTCCTCCCGGCACTGCAGGGCGAGGATGCCCGCGCCGATCGGCGGCATCATCGTCTCGGGGGAGAGGACCTCGCTGATCACGTCACGCCGGTCGATCCGCTCCAGACCGGACACCGCGAGCAGCAGCGCGTCCGCCTCGCCGGCCTGTAGCTTCGAAAGCCGCCGGTTGGCGTTGCCGCGGAAGGGCACGCACTCCAGATGCGGGTGGGTCGCGGCGAGTTGGGCGACCCGGCGCACCGACGAGGTGCCGATCCGGGTGCCGTCCGGCAGCTCGTCCAGGGTCAGGCCGCCCGGGTGCACCAGCGCGTCGCGGATGTCGTCCCGCTTGAGGAAGGCGGCGAAGACAGTCCCCGCGGGAAGCGGCCGGTCGGCGGGAACGTCCTTGACGCAGTGCACCGCCAGATCGGCCTCACCGGCGGGCAGGGCGGCGTCCACCTCCTTGGTGAACGCCCCCTTCCCCTCGACCTTCGACAGGTCTCCCAGCCACTTGTCACCGGTCGTCTTCACCGGCACGACCTCGGTCCGCACGCCTGGATACAGGGCCGTCAACTCGGCGCGGACGCGCTCCACTTGGGCGAGCGCCATGGGCGAGTCGCGGGAGACGATACGGATCAGTTCGGGGACGGACATGCCGACACGATAGACCTTCGGATCACAGGGTCCGTGCGGTACCGCTCGAATTCCCGTCGGTTCAGGACAGCCGCCACTCGAAGGGGAAGTGGTACTCCTGCCGGCGTTCGGCCGTGTCCGCAAGCGCGGCGACGTCGTCGGGCGTGCGCACCAGGCAGCGGTGGCCCAGAAGTTCACGCCGCTCCACGGGGGTGAGCAGCGCGTCCACGCTGTCCTGGCCCCCGGCGTCGATGTCGCCGCGCTCGCACACGTTGACGTGGTCGCCCTCAGGGGTACGGACGTCCACGCGGAAGTCCGTGCGCCACTGCGAGTTGTGCCCCCAGCCCTGGGAGAGATCGACGGTCGGCCGGTGGCGGCGCAGATAGGTCCAGGGCGCGCGGCGCTCGACGACCCCGCCGCCACCGTCCGCCGCCTGGCCGACCTGACCGAGCGGGTCTGGCACGCCCTGCTCGCCCCGGACTGGCCACGCCACCGCGCCGTCCTGGAGGCCGACATCGCCCACCGCTCCCGGCAGGCGGCGGGCGGTGGACTCGACGCGCTGCTCACCGGCCTGCACCCCGGCATCGGCTGGGCAGGACACACTCTCACCCTGCGGATGTACGGCGATCTCGCCGACGCCCAACGCGCCGACGGGCGGGGCGTATTGCTGATGCCGAGCGTGTTCGTGTGGCCGGACGTCGTCAGCGGCTTCGCCCGGCCCTGGCAGACCACCGTCATCTACCCGGCCCGGGGGATGGGCGGTCTCCAGGACGCCGCCGCGCCGAGCCCGTCGCAGGCACTCGCCCAGCTCCTCGGCCACCAACGTGCCGCGGTTCTCACCGGCCTGACCGCTCCCGCCTCGACCACCGAACTCGCCCCCCGGCACGGCCTCGCGCCGTCGACCGTCCCGGCCCATCTGTCGGTGCTGCGGGAGGCCGGACTGCTGACCTCACGGCGCGAGGGGCACTATGTCCTGTACGGGCGGACCGAGTCGGGCGACGCCCTGGTGTTCAGGGCGCCAGAGGCTCGCTGAGCTCGATCGCCCGCTGGGCCGCGGCGAGCGCCGGCTCGTCGCCGACGTCCAGGGCCGTGTCGGTGAGCTTGATGACGTGCTCGTCGCCGTGGGCGAGGGCCCGTTCCATGACCTCCTCGCCGGTGAGCCGGGCGGGCGGCTCGTAGGCGACCGGCTCGTCGGGGGTGTACATGGCGGTGACGGCGGCGGACGCGGTCCAGGCCGCGTGCAGGCTCGGCGCCCACTGGTCGCGCGGCAGTGAATCCAGCGTGCGCAGCACGGCGTTGGGGGCCGTCGCCGCGTGCACGAGCATCGTCGGCTCGCCGTGGGCGTGGGTGGCGTAGCGGTGCGTCGTGGCGCGGACGAGCTCGGTGAGCCGGTCCCGCGCGAGGTCCGGGTCGGTGACGTCCTGCGCCCACACGGGCAGCCGGTGCACGGCGGCCAGACGGTCCCGGAATCCCAAGTGCCCCTTCGCGATGGCGGGTACGGCGTCCAGGGCCTCCCGGGCGGTCGGCGCGCCCGGCAGCACGGCGAAGCCGGTCACGGGCTGGTGCCGGGCCGCCCAGTAGCCCAGGGCGTGGGCGAGTTCGGTGCGCCGGGGCGCGGACTCACCGGCCTCCAGGGCACGTACGGCATGTCCGACCCGGATGATCACGTGCGTCGCGCCGCCGTACATCCCGGGCAGCAGCCGTGGCCACCACTCGGCGAGGACGTCCCGCCAGGGCCGGTCGGCCAGCGTGCGGGAGAAGTGGTCGGTCCAGTCCGTGATCCGGCGCGGATCACCCAGCGCCGAGACCCAGTTGTCGTCCGTGACGGGGGCAAGACGGTCGGGGAAGTCCTCCAGCTTGGGCCGGTACAGGTCCACCCAGCGGTGCACCGCCCCCGCGTGGCCGTGCGCGGCGAGCGCCTCGACGACCATGGGGGCGTGGTTGGACAGCCAGCCGTCGCGTTCCGGACCGGCGGCGTGCAGGCGTTCCAGGGCTTCTTCGAGCTGTCCGCTCGTGTCGGTGGTGTCCATGCCGATCACGCTAGACAGCGGCTCGGGGAATCGGATCGGGCCCGGGGCGGAGGCGGGAAGCGCCGCTGGTCCTACGCCCCGGGCCCGAGGCTCACGCGTACGGGTCGAAGGTGATGCCCGACGGCTTGGCGGACGCGAGGTGGTTGCCGAAACTGGCGTCCTTCAGGCCGAAGTTGGCGCTGCCGAAGTTGTAGGCGACCAGCTTGTCGCGCACGCCCGGCGGGTAGCCGTTCCAGCCGACCAGCGGCGGGTACTGCCAGGTGCCCTTGTGGTTCTCCGGCGGCTCGTCATTGGAGTTTGCCAGCCGGAAGGTGTGCGTGCTGATGCCGTCCTTGTGGTACACGATCTTCGCGTGCGTGCCGTCGAAGCGGACACTGGACGCCGCGCTCACCGTGAACGAGCCGTGATTGGACGTCGAGACGTACTTGACGGCGCCGCTCTGCACCCAGATCACGACGTGCTCCCAGTCGTGCCGGTGCCCGCCGATGCTGCTGCCCGCGACGGCCTGGTCCTTCTCGAAGTACAGGCCGTACATGTAGGCGCACCAGCCGTTGTTGCACTTGTAGCGCGAGTAGCTGTTGGTGTTGTCGAGGTCCGAGGCGTCACGGCAGCTGCCGTTGAGGGCGCCGGTCGGGTTGAGGCCGCCGTTGACGGTTCCGTCCGGGCCGATCGCGGGCGTGGAGTAGCAGCCGTCCGTGTCGTAGTCGAAGGCCGGCTGGTAGGTGAACTCGGCGGACTCGGCGTTGGCGGGCAGCGCCGGCGGCGGGGCCGCGAAGGCGGCGGAGGGGAAGGCGATGACGAGCGCGGCGGCACCGGCGAGACCGGTGAGCCATCTTCTGCGGTGCTTCTTCAACGACAGTGACGACACTGCGTCCTCCTCGTGATGCGGGCGCAGCCCAACGGCTGTGGGGGAAAGGGAAGTTCAGCTTCCCGACTTTTCATGTCCGCGCCAAGAGGGGGTGGGCGTCCCTCCGGTTACGGCCGCCCCAACAGTTGGATCTTGAGGAAGAGTCAGTCGACGTCGTCCGGCAGCTCGGCCGCCGACTCCTCCGGCGTGAGATCGGGCCGCAGTCGCAGCCAGGACGGCTGACGCAACAGCCCGGCCCGGGTACGGGTGCTGAACCGCACCTCTCCGACCAGCCGCGGAACGGCCCAGTGCGCGCCGGGGACCACGGGCACCGGATCGAACGGGCATACGTCCGTCTCGGCGGCCCTGAGCAACGCGCCGAGCTGCTCCCGCTCCTGCCGGCTCCAGCCCGTGCCCACCCCGCCCACGTACCGCAGGCGCCCTTCGGCTCGCTGGCCCACCAGCACCGCACCCGGCAGTCCCGTGATCCGTCCCTTGCCCGGCAGCCAGCCGCCCACCACGACGTCCTCGCTGTGCATGTTGCGGATCTTGATCCAGGCCCGGGAACGCACCCCGGGCTCGTACACCGAGTCCAGCCGCTTGCAGACCAGGCCCTCCAGACCGTGCTCCCGGGTGGCGCTCAGCGCCTGCTCCCCGTGGCCGACGATGGCCGCGGGCGTCGACCAGTGCGGTCCGTCGAGGCCGAGCCTCTCCAACTGCTCGCGGCGCCGCACATAGGAGAGCGGGACCAGCGAGCGGTCGCCCAGGTGCATGACGTCGAACAGCACCAGGTGGACGGGCGTCTGCGCGGCCCTGCGCGCCGCCCGGCCCGGTGCGTGGGCCAGGCCCATCCGGGACTGGAGCAACTGGAAGTCGGCCCGTCCCTGTTCGTCGAGGGCCAGCACCTCCCCGTCCAGTACGGCGGGCGTGGCGCCGAGCGCGCCGCCCAGCGGGAGCAGTTCGGGATAGGCGGCGGTGACCTCCTCGCCGGAACGGGCACGCAGGACCAGGCTGCCGTCCCCCGCGAGGTAGACCACCACCCGCTGGCCGTCCTGCTTGGTCTCGTAGGCCCAGCGCGCGTCCTGTGTCGCGGGCGGGAGGGTGCCGGGCGTGGCGAGCATCGGGGGGATCAGCGGCAGGCTCACGGGTCAGTTGTCGACGGGCGGGCGCCCCGGCACGCCCCCGGGCCTCGGGTTTCGCCTGAACGGCGGGAGCACTGCCCCGTAGGCTTCCGTTCTTGGAGCAGCCGCCGCGCGGCGGATCCGCGGTGGCCGAAGGGACCGGCCGGGCGCGGGCGGATCGAGCAGTCCCGGTGTGGTGATGAGCATGGCAGGCAGGGCGGTCCGGGCGGAGCAGGTCAGCGCGACCCGGGAGCTGATCCTGACCGCGGCCGAGCGGCTGTACGCCGAGCGCGGGGTGTACGCGGTCTCCAACCGCCAGGTCGGTGAGGCCGCCGGGCAGGGCAACAACACCGCCGTCGGCTACCACTTCGGCACCAGGACCGACCTGGTCCGCGCGATCGTCCGCAAGCACGCGGCCCCCGTCGAGGAGATCAGGACCCGTCTGGTCGAGCGGGTCACCGGCTCCACGGAGCTGCGCGACTGGGTGGACTGCCTGGTCCGGCCCGTGTTCGAGCACCTGGCCGCCCTCGGCAGCCCCACCTGGTACGCCCGCTTCTGCGCCCAGGTCATGACCGATCCCGCCCTGCACCGGATCATGGTCGAGGAGGCCCTGGGCTCCCCGGCGCTGCGGGAGATCGTCGACGGACTGCGCCGGTGTCTGCCCGAGCTGCCCGACGACGTCCGGGCGGAGCGCGGTGACATGGCACGCCATCTGATCGTCCACATGGCCTCCGAGCGGGAACGCGCGCTCGCCGAGGGCACCGCCACGCCCCGCACCGACTGGGCGGACGCCGCCACGGGGCTGGTGGACGCGCTCGTCGGCATGTGGCAGGCACCGGTCACCGCGACGTGACCCGAAGGCAAGTTACTTGAGTTAGGCAACGAGCTGGTAAACTGGCGGGTATGTCCACCCCGCCGCTGCCCGGCGTCCCCTCCGCCGAAGTGATCGAGATCGAGCGCGCCCTCACCCGCATCACCTACCTGAGCACCCGCGCCCGCCAGCACGAACGCCTGATGGCCGTGGCCGGGGTGCCGCTGGACCGCGCCGCCGTGGCACTGCTGCGCCAGGTCGCCGACACCGAACCGCTGCGCCCGGGGGAGCTGGCCACCCGTCTCGGAGTGGAGGCCTCGCACGTCACCCGCACCGTGCAGCAGCTGGAGAAGTCCGGCCATGTCTCCCGTGTCCCCGACCCGGCCGACCGCCGCGCCCAGCGCGTCGAGCTCACCGAGGCCGGCCACCGCGCCATCGCCAGTGTCCGCGAGGCCGGCGCCCGCGGGATGCAACTGGCGCTGGCCGACTGGAAGCCGGAGGAACTACGACATCTCGCCACCCTGTTCCACCGCATGGTGGACGACTTCCTCGCGTACTCCGTCGACGAGGAACCGGCACAGCACACGGCCGGTACCTGACCGGAGTCACCGAGGTACCCTCCGGTAACATCGCGCCGCAGACGGCCAGTCGGGCCCGGACCGGAGGGACAGAAGTGAGCGCACGTGTGGAGATCGGGGACACGGTCGAGGACTTCGCCCTCCCCGACGAGACCGGCACCCCCCGCAAACTGTCCGAACTGCTCGCCGAGGGGCCGGTGGTGCTCTTCTTCTACCCCGCCGCCCTGACCCCCGGCTGCACCGCCCAGGCCTGCCACTTCCGCGACCTGGCCGCCGAGTTCGCCGCCGTCGGCGCCCGGCCCGTCGGCGTCAGCGGTGACCCCGTCGAGCGCCAGCAGGAGTTCGCCGGACGGCACACGCTCGGCATGCCGCTGCTCTCCGACGCCGACGGCACGGTCCGCGAGCGGTTCGGCGTCAAGCGCGGCCTGTCGCTGGCCCCGACCAAGCGCACCACCTTCGTCATAGGGCAGGACCGCAAGGTGCTGGAGGTCGTGCGCAGCGAGCTGCGGATGAACACCCACGCCGACCGGGCGCTGGAGGCGCTGCGCGGCCGCAAGGGCTGAGACCGGCCCTTTCCGGGCGCGGGTGATGCGCCGCGCCCGGAGGACCATTCGGAGACCGTCGAGGACGCCGAGCACAGCCGTGTCTTCCACAGCAATCTGCGGTCGTCGCCCTGTACACGGACGGTCTGATCGAGGAACGTGACCTCGACCACGCCGGCGCCGAACTGTGCCGTGCGCCGGCCGCGTCCGCCGACTCGCTCGACGCCCTGTGCGACACCGTACTGAAGGCCGTCATGCCGGAGGAGCCCAGCGACGACGTGGCCCTGCTGCTGGCCCGCCCCCGGACGCTGGGCGCCGACCGCGTCGCCACCTGGGACGTGACCCCGGACCCGGCCGAGCTGTCTCCCGCCCGGCATTCCGCGACCGAACAACTGGCCGCCTGATCCGCGACCACAGCCTCATCTGCGAGGTCTCCGACGGCAGTTGCACCTCACCGCAGCTGCGGTGAGGTGCACGCCTACGACGGGGGCGGCCGCGGACTCCTCCTGGTCGCCCAGCTCACCCAGCGCTGGGGCGCGGACAGACCGGCCGCGGCAAGACGATCTGGGCGCAACAGCCGCTCCCGCCGGGCTGATCACTGGAAGGGGCAGCCCGGGTTCGGCGCGTCCTGCGAGAACGGCGCCCCCTGCGGCAGGACGTACAGCACCTTCAGGACGATGGCCGTGTCACCGAGGTTGCGCCCGATGTGGACGTTGCCCGGCCCGGCCGGCTCCTCGATGAAGCTCCCCTTGCGATAGACGCCGTCGGAGGCGCAGGTCGAGTCGAAGTGGCTCAGCGTGCCCTGCTGCACCCAGGCGTACAAGGGGCCGTCGTGGTAGTGCCACCCGGTGGCCTGACCGGGCGGAATGGTTATCTCCCGCAGGATGTAGTCGGTGCCGCCGACCGTGGTCTGGCTGATGACCCGTCCGGTGACCCCGGGGCCCGGGGGAGTCGCCTGGGCGGTACCGGTTCCGGAGAGGAAGAACGTGGCGGCGGCCACCGCCGCGGTGACGGCGGAGCGCAGGGCGAAGCGCATACGAGGGCCTCCCGGCCGAGAGCGGACAGCGTCGACTTCGCCGTGAACATAGAGGCACCAAGGGCGAGTTGGGGCCGGAATCAGAAGATCCACGTCCCCTCAGACGGCCACCCGGCCCGCGGGCCGCTCCCGCACCACCTCGCCCGGCTCCTTGTCGTCCCGCAGCCCCAGATAGCGGGGATGACGCAGCATGCCGTCCCGCGTCCACTCGGTGAAGGCGATCTGCGCGACCAGCCGCGGCTCCACCCACCGCGCCCCCGCCTCACGCACCGGACCGTCGAACGGCGAGCCGGAGCCGCGCATCCCGTCCAGACGCCCCCTCAGATCCAGCAGCGTGGCCCGGTCGAAACCGGTGCCGACCTTGCCCGCGTACCGCAGCCGCCCGTCCTGGTGATAGCCGAGCAGCAGCGCACCGAGCCCCACCCGGCTGCCCGCCGGTTCGGTGAAGCCGCCCACCACGAACTCCTGCCCCTGGGAGCACTTGAGCTTCAGCCAGTCCGTCGACCGGCGCGGCTGGTACTCGCCGTCGGCCCGCTTGGCGATCAGTCCCTCCCAGCCGCGTCCGCAGGAGTCGGCCAGCAACTCGGCACCGCCCTCGTTGCGATGGGGTGTCAGCCGGAGCGGAGCGCGATAGGCCAGGGCGCGCCGCAGCAGTGACTTGCGGCCGCGCAACGGCAGCCGTGTGGTGTCCTGCCCCTCCAGCCTGAGCAGATCGAACACGTAGTACGTCACGGCGACACCGCTCGCCTCCACGTCCTGCCGCCGGGTCAGCCCCATGCGCTGCTGGAGCCGGGAGAAGTCGGTCCGGCCGCGCGAGAACGCGACGATCTCGCCGTCGACGGTGAAGTCCGTGCACGCCTGCCCGGCCAGGGCGTCGACGATCTCCGGATACGTGGCGTTCAGCCGCCGCCCGGACCGGGACAGCAGCGCCACCTGATCGCCCTCACGGACGGCCAGCACCCGGATGCCGTCCAGCTTCCGCTCGAAGAGCCAGTCCTCGGAGGGATCGGAGAAGTCCCGCCGGTCGCTCAGCGTGGCCAGCATCGGCCGTGCGGCCCGCTCCGCGCCCGGGCGCGCTGTGCGCAGCAGGGAGCGCTGCTCGTCGGGCAGGGAGTCGAGCAGGCCGCTCACCGCTCACTCCTCCCCGCCGTCCGCCGCGGCGACCTGCGCGAGCGTACGCCCGGACGTCACCGACCTGGCGCGGCGCGGGTCAGGGGTGCCGTGGGCCCTGGCCCGGTCGCCCTTCGCCTTGACCAACAGCCAGGCCCCGTCGTCGCGGATGCGGGTCAGCGCGTACTCCCCGTGCAGCTTCGAGCCGCTCAGGCGGAAGGTCGCGTGCCCGTGCTCGATGGACTCCCCGAAGTCGACGGGCCGCCCCTTGCGGTCGTGACTGAGGGGCTCGTACGTCCCGTGATCCCACACGATCACGGTCCCGCCGCCGTACTCGCCCTCCGGAATGACCCCCTCGAACTCCTCGTACTCCAGCGGATGATCCTCGGTCGGCACGGCCAGCCGCTTGTCCTTGGGGTCGTCGGACGGCCCCTTGGGGATCGACCAGGACTTCAGTACGTCGTCCACCTGCAGCCGGAAGTCGAAGTGCAGGGTGCTCGCGTCGTGGATCTGCACGACGAAGCGATGCCCTTCGCCGCCCGGGGTGGCGTCCTGGCCCTGCGGTTCCCTGGTCCGTGTGAAGTCGCGCTTGCCGTGATATGTGCGTAGTCGTTCACTCACGGGCCCCGGGTACCCCGGCAGGCGCGGTACTCAACGCCGGTCGCGGATAGGGTGAGAGTGATCAACCGGTGGGGTGGGACAAGGGCGGCGGACGGCATGGGTGCAGGCGAGGAGAGGCAGCTGACGGGGTCCCCGCGGCCCACGTCGCGGGATGTCGCGCGGCTCGCCGGGGTGTCGCACACCGCCGTGTCCTTCGTCTTCAACGGGCGCGCCAAGGGCAATCTCTCACCCGCCACCCAGGAACGCATCCGGCAGGCCGCCGCCCAGCTCGGCTACCGCCCCGACCCCGTCGCCCGAGGGCTGCGCCGCCGCCGTACGGCCGTGATCGGACTGGTCACCGACGAGATCGCCTCCTCGCCGTTCGCGGGCCGGCTGCTGCGCGGTGCCATGGAGACCGCCTGGGACAGCGACCACCTCGTGCTGACCGTGGATTCCGGGGGCGACCCGGCCAAGGAGGACGCGGCGGTCGCCGAACTCCTCGACCGCCGGGTGGACGGCATCATCTACGCGGCCATGTCCCTGCGCCGGGTCCGCGTCCCCGAGGGCCTGCACCGCACCCACTCCGTCCTCGCCAACTGTCTGCCCGAGGACGACTCCCTGCCCGCCGTCGTCCCGGCCGAGCGAGCCGGAGGACGTACGGCGGCCCGGCTGCTCCTGGAGCAGGGGCACCGCCGGGTCGCGCACATCGGCGGCCTCGACGACATCGCGTCCGTCGAGCGGCTGCGCGGCTTCCGGGACGCCCTGCGGGCGGAGGGGATCACCGTCCCCAAGGAGTGGGTCGTACGGACCGGCGGCGAGATCTCCGGCGGTTACGAGGGCGCGCTGCGCATCCTCGACGATGTCCCCGCCGACCGTCGCCCGACCGGCGTGTTCTGCTACAACGACCGGGTCGCGGCGGGCGTCCTGCACGCCGCGACCCGGCTCGGTATCACCATCCCCGGCGATCTGTCGATCGTCGGCTACGACGACCAGGAGCACATGGCCGCGTTCCTCGCACCGCCCCTGACGACGGTCTCGCTGCCGCACCGGGCGATGGGCGAGGCCGCCGCGCGCCTCCTGCTCGACGCCATCGACACCGGCCGCACCCCGCCGGCCACCACCCGGCGGCTCGCCTGCGAGGTGGTCACCCGTGCGTCGGTGGGACCAGCTCCCAGCCGGTGACGGAGGCCCCGGACACGCGCAGTTCGGGCATGTCGTCCGGGCGCCGGTAGACCCGCTCGGTGACCGTCGCCCGGTCACCGACGAACAGTTCCAGCAGGGAGCCGTCCGCGAGGACCCGCACCTCCAGCCGCGGCCCGCCGGGCACCCGTACCTCGATCGGCGCGGAGCCGTCCTGCCGCGCCCGGGGCCAGCCACTGCGGTCCAGTGTCACCACGCCCTCGGCGGGATCCAGCCGCAGCGTCAGCTCGGCGCCCGCGGCGGACCGCAGCAGAGTCAGCGTCGCCGGGCCGTCCGCTGTGACGGTCAGGTCGTAGGCCTCAGGGAGCGTCGCTGTGCCCTGTGCCGTCACGAACGGCTCGTCCGCACGCAGGAGTTCCAGCTCCGGCGCCGGTACGACACACAGCGCGCCGTCCGCATGGACGTCGACCACCCTCGGCGCGCTGAGCACCCCGGCCCACCCCGCGCGGTCCACCTCGCTCTGCTCGCGCGCCTCCCAGGACCAGCCCCACATCAGGGCCCGGCCGTCCTCCTGGAGCACGGCGGGCGCGTAGAAGTCCCGCCCCTCGTCCAGCCGCCCGCCCGTGTGTGCCGCGAAGCGCAACTCACCGGACGCGTCAGGTATCAGACGGCCCGTCAGATATCCGGTGGCCCACGGGTCGCCGTCCCACAGCGAGACGACCAGGACCCAGTCCCCGCTCGCCGTCGCGTACATCTGCGGGCACTCCCAGCCCACCGCCCTGTCACCGAACGCCTCCGCCGCAACCGGGTCGTTCCCGTCGAGCAGGACGCCCGCGAAGCGCCAGTCGGTCAGGTCGTCGCAGTCGTACAGCAGGACCGACGGCGTCCCGTCGGCGTGACCCGCGCCGAGCAGGGCCCGGCGCCGGCCGCCGCTGTGGAAGACGAACGGGTCGCGGAACATCACCACGTCGAGATCGGCGGGCGGGCCGAGGACCACGGGCGCGGGCAGCGGCTTCCACTCCGTGAGCGCGGGGTCCTCGGGGTCGGCGGTCCGGGCCAGACAGACCGTGCCGAGCCCGACGTGCTGCCGGTCGACCCCCGTGTACACCGCCGTCGGCACTCCACCGTCGTCCACCACGCACCCGGACCAGCACCCCGCCTCGTCCGGCCCGCCCGGAGTCGGGGCGAGCGCGATCGGATGGTGCTCCCAGGTGACCAGGTCGGCGCTGGAGACATGGCCCCAGTGGACGTTCGTGTGCACGGGAGCATCCGGGTTGTGCTGGTAGAAGAGGTGGTGGCGGCCACGCCAACGGAAGGGGCCGTTGGGGTCGTTGACCCAGTTGGCGGGCGGACGGACCCGGAAGCGGGGGGCGTTCGGGTCCAAGGACGCGGGCGCGTGGCTCAACGGTTGACTCCTGCGGACGTGATGCCCTCACGCAGAGGGCGCTGGCCGACGACGAAGACGGCGACGGCGGGGATCATGGACAGGACGACTCCGGCGAGCACGACCGAGATCGAGCCGGTGCCGAGGTTGCCCTGGAGGGAGACCAGGCCGAGGGGGAGGGTGTAGTTCTGGCCGGAGGTCGCCAGGATCAGGGGCCGGAAGAACTCGTTCCAGTGGTAGTTGAAGGCCAGCACACCGACGATCGCGAGCCCGGGCGCGGCCAGCGGGGCGTACACGGACCGGAAGATCCGCCAGGGCCCGCAGCCGTCCAGCATCGCCGCCTCGCCGAGGTCCTTCGGCATACCGAGGAAGTACTGGCGCATCAGGAAGGTGCCGAAGGCGGTCGGGAAGGCCGGGATGACCAGACCGAGCAGGGTGTCGGTCAGGCCCATCGACTTCAGGACGAGGAACACCGGCACGATGGTGACCTGGAGCGGCACCATCATCGTCGCCAGCACCAGCCCGAACAGCGGCTTCTTGAAGCGGAATTCGAGGCGCGCGAAGGCGTACCCGGCCAGGCCCGCCGTGATCATCTGGCCCCCCGCGATCAGCGCGGTCACCAGCGTCGAGTTCAGCGCGAGCAGCCAGACGTCGATCTGCTCGAAGACCCCGCGGTAGGACTCCACCGTCGGACTCGTCGGGATGATCTTCGGGGGCAGGTCGAAGGATTCGGCCGGAGTGCGCAGCGAGGTGGACACGGTCCACACGACCGGGCCCAGGGTCAGCAGCGCGCATAGGGTCAGCCCGGCGATCCGCGCCCAGGGCGCGAGCCTGTGCCGGGTACGGCTGAGGTTCATGGTCGCTTGGCTCATGGGACTCACCGGCTCACTGGTAGTGGACGAAACGCCGGCTGAGCCGGAACTGGAGGGCGGTCACCGCCATGATCAGCACGAACAGCAGCACGCCCACCGCGGACGCCTCGCCGAAGCGCAGCTGCTCGAAGGCGTTCTCGTAGATGACCATCACGACGGTGCGGGTGGAGTCGCCGGGACCGCCGTTGGTGAGGACGTACGGCTGCTCGAAGACCTGGAGGGCGTTGATGATGCCGACCACCGACGCGACCAGCAGCGTGGGCGACAACAGGGGCAGCGTGACCGTGAGGTGCTTGCGCAGGCCCGTCGCGCCGTCCAGGGCGGCCGCCTCGTGGATCTCCTTGGGGATGTTGTTGAGGCCGCCGACGAACAGCAGGAACGAGAAGCCGAACTGCTGCCAGACATAGACCAGCACGACCGCCGTCATCGCGCCGTTCTCCGACGTCAGCCAGGGCACCGGCGCGATCCCGACCAGCGCGAGCAGCCAGTTCACCACCCCGAAGTCCTGGTTGAACAGGTACTTCATCACGACCGAGATCGACGCCGAGGACAGCACCAGCGGGAAGAAGAACGCCGACCGGAAGACCGAGCGCAGCCACACCGGCATCCGCCCGTTCACCGCGAGCGCCAGCACCAGCGCGATCAGCAGTTGCAACGCGACCGCGAACACCATGAACACGAGGGTGTTGCGGAAGGACACCAGATCGGTCGAATCGCTGAACACCTCACGGTAGTTGGCGGCCCCCGCGAAGCTCGGATCGTCGATGACGTTCCAGCGGAACAGGCTCAGGACGATCGATCCGGCGATCGGTACGACGGTGAAGACGACGATGCCGACGATCGTCGGCGCCAGGAACAGCGTGGCCAGCAGCCGGCTGCCCCGGTCGCGGGCGGAGGGCTTCGGGGCGCTTGCGGGGGGCGCGGCCGGTCGCGGCCGTACGGCCTGGATCTGGGTGTTCGTCATACGTCACGCTCCATGGCCTTCTCCAGGTCGCTCTGCATCCGGCGCAGCGCGGGGCCCACCGTGCGCCGGGAGGCCAGGGCCGTGCCGGTGTGCTTGAGGAGGACCTGTTGCACCTCGGCGACCTGCGGCGGCGCGGGGATCGGCCCGGTGTCGGGGAACTTGTCGAGGGTGTCGTAGAAGACCCGCCAGTGGTTCGGGCCGGTCTCCCGGTAGCGGTCGGCGGTGAGCATCGAGCGGCGCGCCGGGGTGGTCTGGTTGGTCACGAAGAGCCGGTCCAGGGTGTCCTTGCGGGCCGCGTACTTGATGAACTCCCAGGCCTCCTCCTGCCGCTTGGAGGTGCGCAGCAGGGCGTAGCCGGCGGCGCCGAACTGCATGCGCTGGGTGCGCCAGCGGGGGAAGTACTGGACGTCGTAGTCCGTGGCCTTCATGCCGGCCAGGTGCAGACCGCCCGCCCAGAAGCCGCCCGCGGGGGTGACGCCGACCCGGCCGGTGGAGAACACGCCGACGAGGTTCTGGCCGTTGCCGCCCTCGGGGCGGGTGCACAGGTCCTCCTGGATGAGGGAGGCGAGATAGTCGTACGCCTCCTCCACGCGCGCCTCGGTAGCCTGCGGGGTCGTCCAGCGGAAGCCGCCCCCGCGGCCCTGCCGTTCGGCGGCGGGGTAGAAGCCCTCCCACAGCCAGGCGCCGCCCGGTGCCTTGGACTCGGCGAGGAGGTTGGTGCCGTTGGCGAACAGCCAGGGGACGACACCGCCCCACAGCCGGTTGGTCCAGAAGTACGGCGTGAACTGGGAGCCGCTGGACTTCTTCATGTCCCGCAGCAGCGCGGTGAAGTCGTCGCGGGTCCAGTCGGGGGCCGGGAAGCCCGCGCCCGCGCGCTGGAGGACCTGGTGGTTGAGGTACATGTCGGCCGCGTTGAACTCGACCGGCAGCTGGTAGAGGCTCCCCTCGTACATCATCGACTCCACCAGCGAGGGGTGGACGTCGGCGAAGTACTCGCGCAGCTCGGCCGCGTCCCGCTTCACCCACTTGTCCAGAGCCACCCCGAGACGCTGGGCGAAGAGCTGGACGCCCTCCGTGGCGACGTAGACGAGGTCCGGGGCCGTGCCCGCGGCGATCTGGGTGAGGATCTTGGCGAAGAAGTCCGACCAGTCGACGGCCTGCACCGCGTTGACCCGCAGTTTGATGTCGGGGTGGAGCTTCTTGAAGCCGTCGGTGAGCGTGCGGATGGCCTCGGGGCCGTAGGCGGGCCCGAGGGTGGCGACGACGAGTGAGTCGTCGTCGCGGCCGGGGATGTCGGCTCCGGTGAGCCGGTCCCAGGAGGCGGCGGTGCCGGCCAGCGCGGCGGCACCGGCGCCATAGGCGCCGTACCGCAACAGGGTGCGGCGGGTGAGGTGCGAGTCGGTCATCGGGCGGGCCTAACTCGTGTTAGTCGAGCAGTGATGCCCCAGATGATGTGGAGCGTGTTTCGTGCCTGTCAAGAGTGGTGAACCACTTGACCTTTAACGAGTTAGGTCCCACAGTCCTGGTTCATCACATGAGCCGCCATCCCGAGGAAAGGGACTGTGTCTGATGCGTGGGATGACCAGAAGAGCGCTGTTCGCCGGCTCGGCCGTGGGGACGGCGGCCGCGCTGCTGCCCGCCGCGCCGGCGGCGGCGAAGCCCAAGTCGGCCGCCGCGTGCGCGAGTTACCGCGCCGAGTACCACTTCACCGTGCCCGACCAGTGGAAGAACGACCCCCAGCGCCCCATCTGGATCGATGGCGAGTACCGGTACTTCTACCTCTACAACCCGGACTACTTCACCGGCGGGACCCAGGCGGGCACGGCCTGGCGACTGGCCACCAGCACCGATCTGGTGGCCTTCCGGGACCAGGGGATCGCGGTGCCGAAGGACACCACGCCGAACGGTGACGTGTGGACCGGATCGGCGGTGGTGGACACCGGGAACACCGCGGGTTACGGGGCGGGCGCGGTGGTCGTGCTCGCCACCATGGAACCGGTCGAGGGCGCCGACTCCCAGGCGCAGTACCTGTATTACTCGACGGACGGCGGCCGTACCTTCACCCATGACGGCGTCGAGCCGGTGCTGCCCAACCCCGGGGTGAAGGACTTCCGCGACCCGAAGGTGATCCGGGACGCGGAGCGCGGGCGGTGGGTGATGGCACTGGCCGAGCACACGAAGGTCGGCTTCTACCACTCCGAGAACCTGCGGGAGTGGACGTACGCCGGGGGCTTCGTCAAGGAGGGGCTCGGCGTGCTGGAGTGCCCCGACCTGTTCCGGATCACGGCCGAGGACGGCACCGTGAAGTGGGTCCTGGGAGTGAGCGCCAACGGCAAGGGCGCGGGGCTGCCGAACACGTACGCGTACTGGACCGGCGCCTTCGACGGAAGCGCCTTCACGCCGGACGCCTCCGAGCCCCAGTGGCTCGATCACGGCTGGGACTGGTACGGCGCCGTCACCTTCGACCGGCACCGCGCCGACGGCTCGGTGGATCCCGGGAAGCGGTACGCGATGGGCTGGCTGAACAACTGGGACTACGCCAACATCACGCCGACCATCGACACCGACGGCTTCAACGGGACCGACTCGATCGTCCGCGAGATCACGATGCGACGGTCCTCCTCCGGCACGTACTACCTGGCCTCACGCCCGGTCGCCGCGCTGGACACGTACGTCTCCCGGACCGTGAGCCTGGGCGACCTTTCCGTCGAAGGCACCCGCGTCCTCGACTACCGCGGCACGGCCTACGAACTGTCCTGCGAGATCACCTGGGACCAACTCACCGGAGCGGGAGTGCAGTTGCGCCGCTCGTCCGACGGCTCGCGGCACATCGCCGCCGGGATCTACGGCGACTACGCCTTCCTGAACCGCCGCCCCACCGTCAACCCGGATGTCTCAGGCCGCTGGCAGGAGAGCAAGAGCCCCTTCGGCCGGGCGGCGGGGACGGTTCGGCTGCGCATCCTGGTGGACCGGACGTCGGTGGAGATGTTCGTCGACGACGGCCGCCATGTGCACTCCTGCGAGGCGTTCCCGTACCTGATCGACACCGGCGTCGCGCTGTTCTCGATCGACGGGAGGGCGGTGTTCCGGAACACGGTGATACGGGAGTTCACGCTGTGAGGCCGAACCAGGCCTAATCGCCGACGACCCGTTCCGGTCGGCCCTCGGCACCCGGTCCCAGCAGCGGGCCAGGTTCCCGCCGCGCAGGCGGGACATCAGGACGTACTGCCGGCCGACGGCGCACACCGGCTGCGATCCGTCCGGGAAAGGGTCAGCGCTGCCCCGCCGAGCCCGAGGCGCGTGCACAGGTCCTCCGCGCCCGGGCGCATCACGCTCTCGTCGGGGACGACCGTGTCCCACTCCTCGTCGGCTTCCACCACAGGCAGCATGATCGGGGTGGGAGCGGCCGGTCGCCGGACGCTCAACGCACTGACGGGGCACCCTCGCCAGGCCCGCCGTTTGCTGTCACGATCTTGAGGGATCCGGCGGGGACGGAGCCGGTGCTGACGACCGACGGAGTGCGCATGACCAGGGACAGGGCCACCGCGGAGGAAACGGAGCCGATCGCGGGCATCGAGGTGAAACCGGCCGCCGGGCACATCGGCGCGGAGATCACGGGCGTGGACCTGGCGGCCGACCTGGACGACGCCGTGGTCGCCGCGATCCGGGCGGCGGTACTGCGCTGGAAGGTGGTCTTCTTCCGGGACCAACGGCTCGACCACGCCGGGCATGTGGCGTTCGCGCGCCGCTTCGGCTCACTGGTGGTGCTCCCGCGCCGCGGCAAGGCGTCACCGCCGGACTTCCCTGAGGTGGAGACGACGGCGGACCGGCTGGAACTGGGCGGCCGTTTCGGCATGGACCACGACGAGTGGCTGCGCCGCCGCCGGCACACCTTGCTGCGCGGCTGGCACTGTGACCACGGCGCCCGCGTCGACCCGCCCGCCGCGACGATCCTGCGCGCGCAGACGGTTCCGCCGTACGGCGGCGACACGACGTGGTCGAACCTGGCGGCCGCCTACGCCGGACTGTCGGCCCCGCTGGGGGAGTTCGTGTCCGGCCTGAGGGCGGAACACCGCCTGGGGGTCGGCTATCAGCCGCGCCCCGGGGAGGACGCGTACGTCCGGCACCTCCTGGACCACCAGGTGGCGACGCTCCACCCGCTGGTACGCGTCCACCCGGAGACAGGCGAGCGCATCCTCTGCATCAACGGCTACTACGTGGAACAGATCGCCGACCTCTCCCGCGCCGAGAGCCAGGCCCTCCTGGACCTCCTCCTGGACCAGGCGGTCCGCCCCGAGTACACGGTCCGCTTCCGCTGGGAACCGGGGAGCGTGGCCTTCTGGGACAACCGTGCGACGATCCATCTGGCCCCGAGCGACAACGCCCACCTTGATCATCCCCGGATCATGCACCGGGTGATGGTGGCCGGCGAGGTGCCGGTCGGCGTGGACGGGAAGGCGTCGGAGGCGATCGTGGGGAGTGCGGCGGGGCGCTGGTGAGGGCCCCTCGCGGTGAACGCAAAAGGCATGTCGCCTTGCCCTAGGACCAACCCCGGGGAAACCCGTATGATGCGGGGGCTTTGACCTGGGGGTCGGGGGTCTTGGGGGTTCACGTTCGTACGCAAACGGGGCACTGCGGGCTGCCTGTGGCCGTATTTGTCGGCCGGACTGGAACCCGGACTGTGATCTCTCCGTCTTCCCTCGTCGGACGAGCGAAATCACCCTGCCCTTTGATCAAAATCGACTAAATCGGCCAAAAATTGAGATACAGACCATCACGCACATCCCCGCGAATAGGCTCCGGAGTCACGCCCTCCGTGTGGCGTCAACCCCGGGCGGGACTCTGGGTCGTAGCGGGTGTCGTGGCCCTCGGGTTCCTCGTGGCGCTGGAGTTCGCAGCGCGTCGCTACGGCCTGCCGGGGCCGATCACCACCCAGACGCGAGAGGTGATATTCGCCCCCAAATCGGGCGGTCTGTTGTACGCCTCCATGGCGTTGATGATGGTGGTACTCACCTGGCGGCAACGATTCATCGCGGTGGGCGCCGCGATCGGTATCGACGTCGCTTTCTCGACGATCCGTTGGATGCTTGATGTCAAGGTGACGGAAGGTCACCCCTTCGGTAATGGCGCATTGTGGGTGATTCTGGGCTGTGCGGTCATCGCCGTCACGCGCCGCACCGGCAACGAACGCGTCCTCCTACTCAAGGGCGTAGGGCTGGCCCTACTGCTGATGGCCGGCCGCAAGACCGGCGACACCTGGCTGTTCATCACCTCGAAGACCCGACCGTTGGTGCTCGACCAGTACGTGGCGACCGCCGATCACGCCCTGGGTGACCCGTCCTGGCTGGTGGGCCGGATCGTCGAGGCCTCCGGCCCCATCGGCTTCAATGTCCTCGACTTCGTCTACGGCCAACTCCCAGTGGCCGCGGTCGTCGTCGCGCTGTATCAATTCCGTGGCGTCGCGGCGGAGCGCCGCTTTCCCCGCCACCACCTGGTGCGCACCTTCCTGGTGATAGGCCTGATCGGACCGGCCTTCTACATGATCTACCCGGTGGTCGGACCGGTCTTCGCCTACGGCACCGGCACCGAGCAATGGGCGTCGGTCAGCCTGTGGGCGCCCGAATCGGCGCCCAGCGTGCAGTGGGCCGCGGCCAATCTATGGCCGCAGACTCTGCCGCCGATCAGCCCCCCGCAGCACATGCCGTTCGACGGGATCACCCCCCGCAACTGCATGCCCAGCCTGCACACGGCGTGGGCGGTCGCGATCTTCATCCATTCCCGCAAGGCCCCACGACTTCTGCGCTACGCAGGAACGTTCTGGCTGATCGCCACGCTCGCCGCGACGCTGGGATTCGGCTACCACTACGGCGCGGACCTCATCGCCGGCGGGGTGTTCACGCTCACGATCGAGGCGGCCCTGCGGACATTCGACCGGGGCTGGGATCGATCGGGGATCCGGCTGGTTGCCTACGGCGCGACGGTCTTCACCGCGCTCTTGGTGTCGTACCGCTATGTGCCGCTGGAAATGGCCAAGCATCCGTGGGTGGCCGGGCCCCTGCTCCTGCTGGCGATGACCTCGGTGATCTACGGCTACGTACGGACCGCCGCACGGTGGGAAGCGACGGCCCCATCAGCGCGAGAACCGGAACGGCAACTCGAACTGGTCTGAGCCGTGTGAGTGATCACTGCGAAGGTGGGCCCCGCTAGTCGGTCTCGCGGTCCAGGACGCGGCGAGCCGCCTCGGCTTCCGCTGCCGGCGGTGACAGTTCGTCGAGGGTGTCGAGCTCGTCGTCCGCTTCCAGTTCCCGTTCCCAGGCCGCCGCGAGGCGTTCCTGCTCCTCGCGCGGCTTGGCGCCGACGGCCTCCTTGTGCTCCGGGTCCAGGGCTGCCAGGAATCGTTCGAGCGGGTTCGTGGGCATACGGTGCTCCTTGTCGCAAGAAGAGGATCCGCCCTGTTCCAGCATGGCTGAACGGTCCCTCGTCGGCCCCCCGACACCGCTGGGGAACACCCCGTCGGCCTCTTCGCGGCGGTGTCTCATCCCCGCTCGCGGAGGTACGCGTCCAGCTCCGCGGCGCCGGTCAGCATCGCCCGCCCGCGGGCCGACAGCCGGCCGTGCCAGTCGCGCAGGGCGGCCTCCAGTGGCTCGAGACCTCTGGCCGCCCGCACCTGGGCGATGAGCGGGGCGATCTGCTCCAGCAGGTAGCCGCCCCGCCGGAGTTGGTGGGCCAGCCGGGTATCCCGTACGTCGGCCTCGTCGTACACGCGGTACCCGGTCAGCGGGTCGCGGCGCGGGCTCACCAGCCCGGCCCGCTCCCATTTGCGCAGCGTCGCGGGCCGGATCCCGAGCATGCCTGCCAGCGGCCCGATGAACATGCCACCGGGTGAGGACGCCGCAGCCCACTCCGACCCAGTGAGGGGCTCCAGGTCGCGAAGGGCGCTCTCCACGGCCTGGAGGGTCCGCCGGTCGTCGAGGAGCTGGGCATGGCTCTCGTCGATGAGGCGGAACGCCTCCTCGGCCGCGCCCTCGTTCACCGCCCGCATGATCGACGTCGCCGTCCGATGACCGTGGCCGGGCACCAGGGCGAGGAACGCGCGCAGGGCCGCCGCGTGCAGCGAGGTATAGGTGCGGTAGCCGTGGGGTGTGCGAGCGGCGGCCGGAAGAATGCCCGCCTCCTCGTAGTTCCTGACCGCCTGCGTGGACAGACCGTGCCCGCGCGCCAGGTCAACCGGCCTGAGCCGTTCACCGTTTTGAAGGTTTCGCGCCATGAGCCCGCCGATACCGCGAGAAAGTTTCAACCGAAGGTTCAACGATACCGTTGAAGGCATGGCTACGGACATCAAGGGCACCACGCATGCCGTCGAGGCTGCCGCTCTCATGAAGCTGCTCCCGACCCGGCCCCGACTGCTCGCGCTGGGCGAGCCCACCCACGGCGAGGACGCTCTGCTCGACCTGCGCAACGAGCTGTTCCGTCAGCTCGCCGAGCAGGAGGGTTACCGGACGATCACGATCGAGAGCGACTGCATGAGGGGCCTGCTCGTGGACGACTACGTCACCTCGGGCACCGGCACCCTCGACGAGGTCATGGAGCACGGATTCAGTCACGGCTGGGGCGCTTCCGAGGCCAACCGTGAGCTCGTGCGCTGGATGCGCGCCTACAACGACGGCCGCCCCGCCTCCGAGCAGCTCCGCTTCGCCGGTTTCGACGGCCCCTTGGAGATCACCGGCGCCGCGAGCCCCCGGCAGTCCCTCACCGCGCTCCACGCCTACCTCTCGGCACACGTGCGCACGGACCTGCTCCCCTGCACCGCGGAAACACTCGACCGCTTGCTCGGCACCGACGACCCGTGGACCGATCCCGCCACGATGACGGACCCGACCCAGTCCGTGGGGCGCTCGGCCGAGGCCGCGGAACTGCGGCTGCTCGCCGACGATCTGGTGGCGCTGCTCGACGAGCACACACCGCACCTGATCACGGAGACTTCACGGAACGACTGGGACCGCGCGCGCCTGCACGGTCGCACCGCCACCGGCCTGCTGCGCTACCACTACTGGATGGCCGACACCTCACCGGCCCGCATGGCCCGGCTGCTGGGCGTGCGCGATTCGATGATGGCCGCCAACCTCCTCGCCCTCGCCGCCAGGGGCCCGGCATTCGTCCACGCCCACAACTCCCATCTCCAGCGGCAGAAGAGCACGATGCAGATGTGGGAGGGGCCGGTGAAGTGGTGGAGCGCCGGCGCGCTGGTCAGTGCCTACCTGGACGAGGAGTACGCCTTCGTGGCCACGGCCCTCGGCACGATCCGGCACCGGGGAGTGGACACCCCACCGCCGAACACCCTCGAAGGACTCCTGTACGCGCTCCCACAGGACCAGTACCTCGTCGACACCGCCAACCTGACCACCACCCTCGGCGACGCGCCACCGGCCACCCGCGTGTCCCCTTGGTTCGGCTACGCCCCGTTCGACCCGGCCCATCTGGCGTCCATCGACGGACTCGCGTTCATCAAGGACGTCCCGCAGAGCTGACTCAACATCGGTGCGGGGGGTGCGGCTTGCCGCGTAGCTCTCGTACTTGGCCGTTGTGCCGGTGTTGCAGAGTCCGTGGGGATGACCACCAGGCCCTGGGAGACGCGGGCCTTGTCGCCGTCCGGGTGGGCGGAGCGGAAGGCGTGGATGTGGGGCTGGATCTCGGCGAAGTGCTCGGACTCCTCCGCCTTCACCACGCTGCTGAACAGGAGATTCGTCCCCTGCCCGCCCGCCCACCCGGCCGAGCTGAGGCTGCCGCCCCCGTGCCCTCCGTACCGCTGAGTCCTCGGACCCGGCGGTGTCCGGGTACAGCGCCTCCTTCACCCGGTCGAAGTGCCTCGGCGGGCCCACGCTGACGCCCGGGTTCAGGCGGCCGCCGGACAGGATGTCGCTCGTCGCCAGGT
The DNA here is from genome assembly GCF_032436805.1 of Streptomyces sp. P17. Taxonomy (NCBI): domain Bacteria; kingdom Bacillati; phylum Actinomycetota; class Actinomycetes; order Kitasatosporales; family Streptomycetaceae; genus Streptomyces; species Streptomyces sp. P17. Next base: position 29,967 of record NZ_JAVRBF010000005.1, read on the forward strand.
CCTCGGCCAGGCGCAGTGGGTTCTCCCAGCCGAGCGCGTGGGTCCGCCACCGCCACCCTCTTCTCGTCGGCGCTGGTGTTCCGTTCACACCAGGGGGATCGTCACCTCGTCCTCCACCGGCGGGTCGATCTCCTGCGCCCGGTTGCCCGTCGCCGCGTAACAGCGCAGCCGGATCGACTCCGGGAAGACATCCATGCGCAGGAAGCACTTGAAGAACGGCGGGCTGTACGTCGCCGAGCTGGGGGAGAAGAACGAGGTGTAGATCTTGCGTACGGGCAGGCGGAAGCGGGCCGTGCGGTCGGGGCGGCGGCCTGCGCCGAGCAGGCCGGCTACGAGGCGGGTGCGGCGCGTGATGCGCGTCGTCGCCTGCTGGGAGCGGGTCAGCGGGATGCCCAGGCGCTCCGCGACCACCGCCGCCGCCTCCGCCTCGGTGAGCGTGAAGAAGCGGCGCAGGCGCAGGCGACGGCCGTAGAGCCTGCTGTAGAAGGCCAGGGAGTCGCCGCGCAGGGGGTAGCAGCGGAAGTCCCGCTCGGTAACGTTCGCCACGTCGACCCGGGGGATGGTGTGGGTGGCGTGCATGAAGGCGCCTCCGCCGCCCGAGACGACGTACTGGATCGTCCGCCCCTCCACCTGCACCGGGTAGCGCTGGTAGTTGTGGATGTCGCCGCCTATCGCCGCCACATAGCGATGCGCCGGGTCGCGGACTATCTCGTCCACTGTTCCGCCGCCCTCGATCTCGCAGGGGTGGTACTCGCCGTCCACGTACAGCGGCGAGCCCGTGATCAGGATCTTCGGGCGTGGGTCGCGAGAGACCTCGCGCAGCCAGGCGCCCTGTTCGGCATCCAGCGTGCCCAGCAGCCCGGTGTCGATGCCTACGATCCGTATCGGTCCGGCGTCGACGGCCCAGTACGGGCCCGGCTGGACCGCCTGTTGGGCCGGGTCCGAGCGCAACTTGCGGGCCTCGTCCAGGCGTTGGCCGTCGGTGGAGCGCGGGCGGCGCCACAGCAGCGAGCGCCACCAGGCCCGGGTCAGCGCGCGTGGCTTCGGCTCGGGTGCGAGGGGCGGGGCGTCGCCGCAGAAGACGCGCATGAAGGCGCCCAGCTCCTCGTACCAGTCGTGGTTGCCGGGTATCGCGTAGATCGGCGCCCGGTAGTCCTGGTACGGGCGGAAGAACTTCGTGCCGTAGTCGTCCGCGCTGCCCACCGGGTAGATCACGTCACTGGCCAGCACGGCGAAGCTGGTGTCCTGACCCGCCTTCAGGAACCCTGGTACTACGGCGTATTGAGGGTCGTCGCCCTCACCGGTGTCCCCTATGACCAGGAACGAGAAGCGGTCGGGATCCGTTCGCTCGATCACCTTGTCGCCCGGCGCACCGGCCGCGGCCCGCTGAGCCACCCAGCGGCTGCGGGTCCGGCCCGTCGGATCCCCGAACCAGGAGGCCAGCACGCCGTTGCGGGCCGCCCACAGCATCCTCGGGTCCAGCCAGGAGATCTTCTGGACCTCGGTGGGCATGAGCCGTTGGTACTCGCCGGGGTCCGCGGTTCCCCAGCCGGCGCCTTCGGCGGTATCGCGTGAAGAATCAGACACCGGTGAACCGTAACAATCATCTACGGACGGGCTTGCGGGGGACCGCTTTTGACGGTTCCCCGGGTCGCGGTCTCCCGATGGGCGGAGCCCTGTTCGGCGCGCCGGTTCCAGTCGCCGTCGCCGAGGATCAGCAGCGGATCGAACATCACCACCACGCCCGCCAGCAGCAGGAACACGATCGGCCCGAGCAGCATGGGCAGCAGCAGCGAGGTGGGCGAGTCACCCGACCACGCCCCGGCCGAGCTGTGCAGATGCACGTTCACGGCCGCCATGCCGGTGTAGTGCATGCCCGACACGGCCACCCCCATCACCAGGCTCGCCCCGAGGCTCATCAGGAAGCCGCGAACGGACACCGCGGCCCACAGCGCCGCGGTGGCGGCGGCGATGGCGATCAGGATCGAGAGGCCGACCGTGATCGCGTGGTACCGGATGTCCCCGTTGAGGCGCATCGCCGCCATGCCGAGGTAGTGCATGGCCGCCACGCCGAGCCCGGTGATGACGCCCGCGAGAGTCAGCGAAGCCGCCCCCGCGCCGCGATACCCCACGATGAACACCCCGACGCCGACCACCAGGATCGCCACGATCAGGCTCAGCACCGTCAGCGACGTGTCGTAGCGGATCCGGGTCTCCTCGACCTGGAAGCCGATCATCGCGATGAAGTGCATGGTCCAGATGCCGCAGCCGACCGACGTGGCACCCAGGGCCAGCCAGCCGGGCTTCCAGGACTGTTCGTTGATCAGGGACCGGACGATGCAGCGAAGTCCCAGCGCCCCTCCCAGGCAGGCCATCGAATACGCCGCCACCGGGGTCACCGCGCCGTAGCGGAACCCGTCGACCGTGCCTTCCATGAGCCAACTCCCCCAGAGCCATGGCTGGTTGTCGTGCAAGGTGTACGGGGTGAGGGCTCTGTGAAGCTAGCCTTCACAGCGGCACGTTCTGGAGCAGGGGTGGTCCGGCGGCGATGTAACGCAATTGCGTCCGGTGAACGCAGAGGCAGGGAGAAGCGGATCGACCGCTGACAAAAACAACCCCTCAGATCGGAATTCTCGTGAACACCGACCCGGTTTCCGGATACCAGACGTACGAACCGCCCACCCGGCCCGACCGCACCGCGCGCAACCGGACCGCAGCCCGCAGGACCGCCCTGACGATCAGCACGATCGGCGACATCGCAGCAGGTCTGCTGGGTTTGTGGATCTTGCTTTACCTGCTCGACGCGAATCAGGGAAATACCTTCGTCGAGTTCGTCCACGGCTCGGCCGACTGGTTGTCCGGATGGGCACAGGATATTTTCACGATGGACACAGAGGGGCTGCGGGTGGTCCTGAATTACGGCCTGCCCGCGGTGGTCTATCTGGCACTCGGGCACGGTATTGCCGCACGGATCAACCGGGCCTGACCGCGTTTTCCCGGCGGGAGGCCCGGGATGCCCTCCTGCGCCTCCCGGCCGGGGCCCTCGGGTCGGCGTTGCATGTTCATGCGCTCTCATGCATACTTCTGCTATGTCCAAAGTGCTTACCTCCCTCCCCGTCGGCTCGCGCGTCGGGATCGCCTTCTCCGGGGGCCTCGACACCTCGGTAGCGGTCGCCTGGATGCGCGACAAGGGTGCCGTGCCCTGCACGTACACCGCCGACATCGGCCAGTACGACGAGCCCGACATCGCGTCGGTGCCCGGTCGCGCGAAGACCTACGGCGCCGAGATCGCGCGCCTGGTCGACTGCCGCGCGGCGCTGGTCGAGGAGGGTCTTGCCGCACTGACCTGCGGTGCGTTCCACATCCGCTCCGGCGGACGGGCGTACTTCAACACCACCCCGCTCGGCCGTGCCGTCACCGGCACCCTGCTGGTCCGGGCGATGCTCGAGGACGATGTCCAGATCTGGGGCGACGGCTCGACGTTCAAGGGCAACGACATCGAGCGGTTCTACCGCTACGGCCTGCTCGCCAACCCGCACCTGCGGATCTACAAGCCCTGGCTCGACGCGGACTTCGTGACCGAGCTGGGCGGCCGCAAGGAAATGTCGGAGTGGCTGGTCGCCCACGACCTTCCCTACCGGGACTCGACGGAGAAGGCGTACTCCACGGACGCCAACATCTGGGGCGCCACGCACGAGGCCAAGACCCTGGAGCACCTGGACACCAGCCTGGAGACCGTGCAGCCGATCATGGGCGTGCGGTTCTGGGACCCCGAGGTGGAGATCGCCACCGAGGACGTGACGATCGGCTTCGAGCAGGGCCGCCCGGTCACGATCAACGGCAAGGAGTTCGCCTCCGCCGTCGATCTGGTCATGGAGGCCAACGCCATCGGCGGCCGGCACGGCCTCGGCATGTCGGACCAGATCGAGAACCGGATCATCGAGGCCAAGAGCCGGGGCATCTACGAGGCGCCGGGCATGGCCCTGCTGCACGCCGCGTACGAGCGTCTCGTGAACGCGATCCACAACGAGGACACCCTCGCCCAGTACCACAACGAGGGCCGGCGCCTCGGCCGGCTGATGTACGAGGGCCGCTGGCTGGACCCGCAGGCGCTGATGATCCGCGAGTCGCTGCAGCGCTGGGTCGGCCAGGCCGTCACCGGCGAGGTGACGCTGCGGCTGCGGCGCGGCGAGGACTACTCGATCCTCGACACCACCGGTCCGACCTTCAGCTACCACCCGGACAAGCTGTCCATGGAGCGCACCGAGGACGCGGCGTTCGGCCCGGTGGACCGGATCGGCCAGCTCACCATGCGCAACCTCGACATCGCCGACTCCCGCACCAAGCTGGAGCTGTACGCCGGTCTCGGCATGGTCGGCGCCCCGCAGGCCGCGTCGGTCGAGGGCGCCGGGGCGACCAGCCTGATCGGCGCGCTGACCGAGGGCGGCGCCGAGGCCATCGCCTCCGGCGGCAAGGGCCCCGACAGCGACGAACTCCTCGACAACGCGGCCATGGAGTTCGGCACGGACTGACGGTGCACAAACGCGGCGGGTGGACCCCTGAGGGAGCCCCCCGCCGCGCCGTGTGCGTCGACGACGCCGTCAGCCGCGCAGCGCGGAGCGCAGTGTGCCGACCGCGAGGGTGATCGCGGCCTCGGCGGCATGCGTCTCGCGCAGGGCGTTCAGCATCACGAAGTCGTGGATGACGCCCTGGAAACGCACGGCGGTGACGGCGACCCCGGCTGCACGGAGCTTGTTGGCGTACGCCTCGCCCTCGTCGCGCAGGACATCGGCCTCACCGGTGATGACCAGCGCCGGAGGGAGCGGACCGACAGCTCGTGGAACACGTCGTTGGGCACCAAGGAGTCCGTCGACGCATGGCGAAACGCCTCCGGCCGCTCACGAGGCGGCACGGTCGAAAGGGCGAGGGGAGCACGAAGCCCCCCAAATGAGCTGTCTCGGCTACGGCGAGATGCGCTGGATCACCGTCGGCCCCGTCGGCCAGCCCGGCACCTCGATCGTGCTGACGCCGCCCGCCGCCCGCCGCCGCCCGCCGCCGACCCCGCCGTCACCGACGAGGAGCGCCGCACCATCCTCGGCATGATGGACAAGGGCGCCTACGGCTTCGTCCTGTTGGCCCCCCCGATGTGGACGGCACCTTCGACCGGCTCCAGGCCACCGACGCCGAGGTCGTCCAGGAGCCGGTCGACCAGCCCTACGGCGTCCGCGACTGCGCCTTCCGCGACCCGGCCGGGAACATGATCCGGATCCAGCAGAAGCGCTGATCCCTCCCGGTATCCGAGGTGATCAAGTAGAACCTCACGTACTGTTCGAAGCCGGTCAGATCCAGCCAGGCGACAGCCGATGAGACGGGAGCAACGATGAGCAGGGCCACCACGGCGAACACGCAGTCGCCTGCGCCGCACATCGCCGACAGCCACGACATGATCCGCGTGCACGGCGCCCGAGAGAACAACCTCAAGGACGTCAGCATCGAGATCCCCAAGCGCCGGCTGACGGTGTTCACCGGGGTGTCCGGCTCGGGCAAGAGCTCCCTGGTGTTCGACACGATCGCCACCGAGTCGCAGCGGCTGATCAACGAGACCTACCCCGCTTTCGTGCAGGGCTTCATGGCGAACCTGGCACGCCCCGAGGTCGATGTGCTCGACGGCCTGACCACCGTGATCAGCGTCGACCAGCAGCGGATGGGAGCCGACCCGCGCTCCACGGTCGGCACCGCCACCGACGCCAACGCCATGCTGCGCATCCTCTTCAGCCGCCTCGGCAAGCCGCACATCGGCCCGCCGAGCGCGTACTCCTTCAACACGGCCTCGGTGAAGGCGAGCGGGGCGATCACCGTCCAGCGCGGTGACAAGACCAAGGCAGAGAAGGCGACCTTCGAACGCACCGGCGGCATGTGCACCCGCTGCGAGGGCCGGGGCAAGGTCTCCGACATCGACCTCACCCAGCTCTACGACGACTCCAAGTCGATCGCCGAGGGCGCCTTCACCATCCCCGGCTGGAAGTCGGACAGCCAGTGGACCGTCGGGCTCTACGCCCAGTCCGGCTTCCTCGACCCGAACAAGCCGATCCGCCGGTTCACCAAGAAGGAGATGCACGACTTCCTCTACGGCGAGCCGACCAAGGTGAAGGTCAACGGCATCAACCTCACCTACGAAGGCCTCATCCCGAAGATCCAGAAGTCCTTCCTGTCCAAGGACAAGGAGGCGATGCAGCCGCACATCCGCGCCTTCGTGGAGCGGGCCGTCACCTTCACCGTCTGCCCCGAGTGCGACGGCACCCGGCTCAGCGAGGGCGCCAGGTCCTCGAAGATCAAGAAGATCAGCATCGCCGACGCCTGCGCGATGGAGATCCGCGACCTCGCCGAATGGGTCCGCACCCTCAAGGAGCCGTCGGTCGCGCCGCTGCTCACCGCTCTCCAGCAGACCCTCGACTCGTTCGTGGAGATCGGCCTCGGCTATCTCGCCCTCGACCGGCCTTCGGGCACGCTGTCCGGCGGTGAGGCCCAGCGCGTCAAGATGATCCGCCACCTCGGCTCCTCGCTCACCGATGTCACCTACGTCTTCGACGAGCCCACCATCGGTCTGCACCCCCATGACATCCAGCGGATGAACAACCTGCTGATCCGGCTGCGGGACAAGGGCAACACGGTGCTCGTCGTGGAGCACAAGCCGGAGGCGATCGCGATCGCCGACCACGTCGTCGACCTCGGCCCCGGCGCCGGCACGGCGGGCGGCACCGTCTGCTTCGAGGGCACCCTCGACGCGCTGCGCGCCTCCGGCACCGTCACCGGCCGCCACCTCGACGACCGGGCCGTCCTGAAGGACACGGTCCGCAAGGCCACCGGCGCCCTGGAGATCCGCGGCGCGACCGCGAACAACCTGCAGAACGTCGACGTCGACATCCCGCTCGGCGTGCTGACCGTCGTCACCGGCGTCGCCGGCTCCGGCAAGAGCTCGCTGCTGCACGGCTCCATCCCCGCGGCCGAGGGCGTGGTGTCGGTCGACCAGAGCCCGATCCGCGGCTCCCGGCGCAGCAACCCGGCGACGTACACCGGACTGCTTGAGCCCATCCGCAAGGCCTTCGCCAAGGCCAACGGCGTGAAGCCGGCGCTGTTCAGCGCCAACTCCGAGGGCGCCTGCCCCACCTGCAACGGCGCCGGCGTCATCTACACCGACCTGGCGATCATGCAGAGCGTGGCGACCCCCTGTGAGGACTGCGAGGGCAAGCGGTTCCAGGCCGCGGTGCTGGAGTACCACCTCGGCGGCCGCGACATCAGCGAAGTGCTCGGGATGTCGGTGTCCGAGGCGGAGGAGTTCTTCGGCTCCGGCGACGCCCGCACCCCGGCCGCGCACGCCATCCTCGCCCGCCTCGCCGACGTCGGCCTCGGCTACCTCACCCTCGGCCAGCCGCTCACCACGCTGTCCGGCGGCGAGCGGCAGCGGCTCAAGCTGGCCACGCACATGGCCGACAAGGGCGGCGTCTACATCCTCGACGAGCCGACCACCGGCCTCCACCTCGCCGACGTCGAGCAACTCCTCGGCCTGCTCGACCGGCTGGTGGACTCCGGCAAGTCGGTCATCGTCATCGAGCACCACCAAGCCGTGATGGCCCACGCCGACTGGATCATCGACCTGGGCCCCGGCGCCGGTCACGACGGCGGCAGGATCGTCTTCGAGGGCACGCCCGCCGACCTGGTCGGGGCACGCTCCACGCTCACCGGCGAGCACCTGGCGGAGTACGTCGGCGCCTGAGGGCTCAGTGGACGGAGAAACCTCCGTCGACGAACAGGGCCTGGCCGGTGACGTAGGCGGAGGCGCGGCTCGCGAGGAAGACCGCCGCCCCCGCGAAGTCCTCGGCCAGGCCGTTGCGTCCGACCATCGTGCGGGCGGCGAGCGCCGCCACCTTGTCGGGGTCGGACGACAGCCGTCGGTTGAGCGGCGTCATCACGAACCCCGGCACCAGCGTGTTGCAGGTGACGCCGTACGGCGACCAGGCCTCCGCCTGTGACCGGGCCAGCGACTCCAGCGCCCCCTTGGAGACGCCGTAGGCGCCGCTCTGCACGAACGCCCGGTGCGCCTGCTGGGACGTGATGTGGATGATCCGCCCGAAGCCGCGCTCGGCCATCCCGGGCCCGAACCGGCGGCCCAGCAGATAGGGCGCCTCCAGGTTCACGGCCATCGTGGTGTCCCAGACGTCCTCGTCCACCTCGGCCATCGGGGGCCGCAGGTTGATCCCGGCGGAGTTGACGAGGATGCCGGGCTCCCCGAACACGGCGGCCGCCGCCTCCGCCCCCGCGCGCACCCCGTCGCGCGTGCCCAGATCGGCGCTCACCCAGGCGGCCCGGCAGCCGTCGGCCGTCAACTCCTCTACGGTCTCGGCCAGTTCCCCCTCCTTACGGGCGACGACCACGACGCTCGCGCCCGCCCGGGCCAGAGCCCCGGCGATGGCCCGCCCGATGCCGGAGCTGCCGCCGGTCACCAGGGCGACACGGCCGTCGAGGGAGAACAGGCCGGAGAGGTAGGCAGCCGATGTCATGGCCGAATCTTGGAGGGGCGTGGCCGCCGGACCCCGAACAGGGGGCGGAACGTGCGCTTGAGCAGTTCCAGCAGCTCCGCCCAGTGCCGTTCGTCCGCCTCCTGGTGGTAGGCCGCGGTGTCGGCCTGCGTGAAGCCGTGGGGCGCTCCCGGGTAGACCTCGCAGCGGTGGCGGACGCCCGCCGCCGTCAGGGCGTGCTCCAGCCGCTCGATCTGCTCCACGGGCAGCGCGGGGTCCTGGTCGGCGTGGCCGAAGTACAGCTCGGCGGTGATGTGTTCGGCGACCAGGTGCGGGCTGTCCGGGTCCTCGGTGGCCAGGCGCCCGCCGTGGAACCCGGCCGCCGCCGCGACCCGTTCCGGATAGGTGCCCGCGGTCAGCAGGGCCAGCCGGGCGCCCATGCAGTAGCCGGTCAGCGCGACCGGGCCCTCGGCGGCCAGCGGGCTGCCGGCCAGCCAGCGCAGATAGGCACCGGCGTCCCGCATCGCGAGCTCGGGCGTGAGGGACTGCATGATCGGGCCGAGCTGCTGGAAGATCTCCGGGTGTGCCGACGGATCGATGAACTCGGGCAACTCGACCACCGGGGTGCGCCCGTGACGGTAGAACACGTTCGGCACCAGGACCGTGTGTCCGGCCTCGGCGATCCGGTCGGCCATGGCCCGCAGGTGCGGCCGTAGTCCGAAGGCGTCCATGTAGAGCAGGACCGCGGGATGGCGTGCTCCGTCACCGGGGTGGGCCAGATAGGCGTCGGCGGTGCCGTCCTCGGTGACGATGTCGACGGCGGTTCCCTGTACGACGGTCATGTAGGGGTCGTGCCTCTCTGCTGGGGGAGTCGGCGACGGCCTGACCCTGGGAAGGCCAGGTCATGGCCATCCTGGCACGCGCCGCCGCAAGCCCCCGGACCGGCCCCGCCTCACTCGAAGCGCGAGGTGTCCCCGGCGCCATGCCGCACGATCTCGGCCTCGCCGCCGGAGAAGTCGATGACCGTCGTCGGCTCGGTACCGCACTCCCCGGAGTCGACCACCGCGTCCAGCACATGGTCCAAGCGGTCCTTGATCTCCCAGCCCTGCGTCATCGGTTCGTCCTCGTCGGGCAGCAGCAGGGTGCTGGACAGCAGCGGCTCGCCGAGCTCGGCGAGGAGCGCCTGGGTCACGACATGGTCGGGGATGCGGACACCTACGGTCTTCTTCTTCGGATGCTGGAGCATGCGCGGCACCTCCCGCGTCGCGGGCAGGATGAAGGTGTAACTGCCCGGCGTGGAGGCCTTGATCGCGCGGAACACGTTGTTGTCGATCTGGACGAACTGGCCGAGCTGCGCGAAGTCCTGGCACACCAGGGTGAAGTGGTGCCGGTCGTCAAGACGGCGGATGGTCCGGATCCGCTCCACCCCGTCACGGCTGCCCAGCCGGCAGCCCAGGGCATAGCAGGAGTCCGTCGGATACGCGATGAGCGCATCGGCACGGACGCTGTCGGCGACCTGGGAGACGACACGCGGCTGGGGATTGTCGGGGTGAACATCGAAGTACTTCGCCATCCGCCGAGCGTATGCCCTGCGGGCGCTCAGGACGCGCAGGTCCCTCCAGGGACCCGACTTGAGTCTCCCGCTCCGACGGATCCTCGACCGGGAACTCCCCCTGGACGAGATCGCCGCCCGTCACGCCGCCGCCCTGGGCGCGCATATCGGTGTGCTGCGCCTGAGACGGCCGTCCTCACAGCCATGGCCGCACGCACCCCCGAGGAGCTACAACTTTTCCGGTCTTCTTCCGGCCGCACCGCCCGCGTTTCCCGGCGATGGTCATCCGCATGTCCGGGTCCGAGGCGCCTGAACCGCTCCGCCCTGGGCACCCGTCCTCGCTGTGAGCGTCGGCGGCCGGTTCGGCGGGTGTGAGGTAGCGTCCCGAACCGGTATGTCGAGAGCGGGACGAAGGGTGAGGAAGGCCGATCGTGGCTGGCCGAGAGGACGGGATCCGTCGTGCGGAGGTGAAGGGCGCGGCCTGGGAGCGGGAGCTGCTCGATCTGCTGCGGCCCGGCGGGCAGAGCGTCCGGCAGGTCGTCTCCTGGCTCGCTGCCGCCGTGGACGGTACGGCCTGTCTGCACGACGACTCCGGCACCGTACTCGCGGGGACCTCGCTGGACAGCGGGCCGTTCGAGGATCTGCTCGGGGACATCGTGGCCGGACGGATCGCCTCCGCCGCGTGGGAGGGGCCCGGGCGTCATCTGCGGCTGGTCCGGGTGGCGGCGCCTGCGGGCGTGCTGACCGTGTCCCGTACGGTCCCCTTCGACCGGCGGGCCTCCGAGATCGTCACCCACACCGTCCAGGCTCTCGAACTGCTGCTCAGGGCCCATGAGTCGACCGTCGCCGGGCACCGCCTCGAACGCGCCACCTCCGATCTGCGCCTGGCGATCCTGCAGCTGCTGATGGTCGAGGACACCGTCGCCGCCCGCCGGGTCGCCGCGGGCCTGTGGCCGGGGCTGCTCGACACGGACACCGCCAGCGTCTACGTCGTCGAGAGCCGTCCCGAGGAACGCGACCGGCTCGCCGAGGAGTGCCTGGACGCGACCGGCGAGCAGGCGCTGGTCGTGCGCTGTCCCGCCATGGACGAGCACGTGATCGTCGTAACCCCGCGCGAGGCCGCGGCCAGTGCCCTGCGCTCGCTGATCGGCCCTCGCCCCCGCGTCTTCCTCGGCGGCAGCGCCCGGCACAGCCTCGCCCGGACCGCGACCGCCTACGGGCAGGCCGTGAGCGCGTTGGCCGTGGCGCACTTCCGCCCCGACAAGGCGGCCGTGTACGCCGAACGCACCCACCCCGAGCGCCTGATGGGCCCCGCCGCGCTGCACGGCTGGACGGCCCGGCTGCTGGGTCCGCTCGGCCGTCTGCCCCACCACACGCATGCCGAGCTGCTCGCCACCACCCGTCTCGGCCTGGAGTTCACCGCCGTCAGCGCGGCGAAGGTCCTCGGCGTCAGCCGCAACACCGTCCGCGCCCGGATGGAACGCGTGGAGGCCTTGCTGGGGACTGACTTCTCGGACCTCACCGCCCGCGCGGTCGTCCATCTCGCGCTCAACACCCAGGAGAGCCTGGAGCACAGCCAGGACAGCCCGGCCCCCGCACCCGCCGACCTCGGCGCCCTTCTCACCGGCCCCGCCATGCGGGCCTGGGCGCACGACCTGTTGGCCCGTCTGGACACCGACGCCCGGGACCTGCGGCGCACCCTGCGCACCTGGATCGCGGCAGGCGGCAACGCCGAGCGGGCCGCGACGACCCTGGGTGTGCACGCGCAGACGGTGCGCGACCATGTCCGCGCCGCGGAACCGGTGCTCGAACGGCAGCTCCTCGTCGGCGGTGGCGACCTGTACGAGGTCGTGCTCGCTCATCTGGCGGCGGGCGACCTCGATCAGCCCATCCTCCACGGCGTGAAGCGGGGCGAACCGGACTCACTTGTGCACAGGTGAGCCCCGCGCCCCCCGCAGCGGGCATCAACGCGGTTCACAAGCACCGTGCCCTGGACGTAAGTTCGACGAGCCGCGGGGGCGCGACCGGAACGGGGGACCGGTCGGCCCTCGCGCGGCCTCCTCCGGGTCAGTCGCCCAGCAGCACCGGGATCTCCTGCCAGCCGAAGGCGATGAACGACGGCACCTGACGCAGTTCGTCCGTCTCGACGGCGAGCCGCATGCCCGGGAACCGGTCGAACAGGGCCGGCAGAGCCGTCATCGCCTCCACACGGGCCAGCGGGGCGCCGATGCAGCGGTGCACACCGATACCGAACGCCATGTGGTCGTCCGCTCCGCGCGCCGCGTCGAAGGCGTCCGCGTCCGGGCCGTAGTGCGCCGGATCGAGGCCCGCGGCGGCGTACGTCGTGATGATGGCGTCCCCGGCCGGGATGGTGACACCCCCGACCTCGATGTCGGTGACCGCGAACCGCAGCGGCAGCGAGGCGATCGAGGGGTGGACCCGCAGGGTCTCGTCGACGACCGCGTCCCAGCCGATCTCCCCGGACCGCACGGCGGCCAGCTGCTCGGGGTGGCTGAGCAGCGCGACGACCGCGTTGCCGATGAGGTTGACCGTCGTCTCGAACCCGGCTCCGATCACCAGCAGCAGCGTGTACAGCAGTTCCTCGTCGCTGAGCCGGTCGCCGTCCTCGTCGCGCACCCGGATCAGCTCGGTCGTCAGATCATCACCGGGATGCTCGCTGCGGTGGGCGATCAGCGCGGGCAGCACCGTGCCGATCTGCTGCTGCACGAACGCGGCGTGCTCGGGGGAGGGGTCCGAGGTGTCCATGATGGCCGCGATCAGCCGGGTGGTGTCGGCCACCAACTCGTCGGGCACGCCGAAGAGTTCGCAGATGAATCGCAGAGGGAGGGGGTGGGCGAGGGCCGCCTTGATGTCCACGACGCCGTCGCCGGTCTCGGCCACCTTGTCGAGCAGCTCCGCGGTGATCGCCTCGACCCGGGACCGCATCGCCTCGGTGCGCCGCTGGGTGAAGCTGGGCGCCACCAGCTTGCGCAGCCGCGTGTGGTCGGGGCCGTAGGTGGAGAGCATGTTGACCACGCCGACCCAGCCCAGGATCCAGCCCCAGGAGGGGTGTTCGCCGATCTCGGGCCACAGCCTCCAGTGTTTGCGGGGGTCCTTGCTGACCCGAGGATCGAGGATCAGCTGTTTGAGGGTGTCGTAGCCGGTCGGCGCCCAGGCCGGGATCCCGCCGGGCAGGTCCACCGGGACGATCGGGCCGAGGGCGCGCAGCCGGGCCGACTCGGCGGCGATGTCGGATCCGAACGGGTCGAGGGCGAAGCGTTCGGTGCGGTCGGTCACGGTCACGACGGGCCTCCAGGCAGATCGGGGGAGCGGGGGCTGAACCGCACGGGCAGGGAGGTCAGCGAGCGGTGGAACGGGCCCGGCCGCCAGGTCAGACGCTCGCGCGGCAGGACGGGTTCGAGATCGGGCAGCCACTGGGTGAGCCGCTCGATCGCCTCGGTCGCGATGAGCAGCGTGTGCTGTTTGACCGGGCAGGCGTGCGGGCCCGCCGACCAGGACAGGTGCGAGGCGTCACCGGGTTGCCGGTGGCCGCCGTGGTCCTGCTCGGCGGCGTGCGCGAGCGCTCCGTAGGAGATGACGACCGGGACCGCGGCCCTGATCCACGCCCCGTGGAAGGTCACGGGCCGGCGGGCGTAGTGGACGCCGTAGTTCGCCAGCGGCGTCTCGTGGTGCAGCACCTCCACCACGGCGTCCATCACGGGGCGGGCGCCGCTGGTGAGGGTGGAGTAGTAGGAGGGGTTGCCGAGGATGCGGGAGAGCGCGTTGGACACCAGGTTCGCCGTCGGTTCGTGTCCGGCGCCCAGGGTGAGGAAGACCTGCCAGGTGACCTCCTCCGGGGTGAGCCCGGCCGGATGGTCCAGCAGCCAGCTCGGCAGGTCCTCGCCGCGCCGTTCGGCCTTGGCGGCGATCAGCTCCAGCACATAGCCGCCGTACTCCGCCTCGCCCTCGGCGGCTTCGGACCCGCCCTCCATCATCTTGCCCAGCGCGGCGTTGAGCCGGTCGCTCGCACTGTCGGGCAGCCCGAACAGGTTGTTGAAGACGAGCGCCATCAGCGGCCGGGCGAAGTCGCCCACCAGATCCGCCTCGCCCTTCGGCCCGATCCGGCCCACCAGGAGCCGCACCGAGCGGTGCACCCGGGCCCGCAGGTCATGCGGCTCGACCCGGTCGAAGGTGTCGATCAGGGTGGTGCGGTAGCGGACATGATCAGCGCCGTCGGCGAACAGGGTGTTGGGCCGCCAGCGCATCATGCCGAGCACCGGCGAGTCGTCGGCGACGGTCGCCTCCCACGGCCGCGGGTCGTGCGAGAACGTCTCGGTGTCGTGCAGCAGATCCAGCGCGGCACGCCGGTCGGTGACGACGTACGCCGGTACGCCCGGTGCCAACTCGGCCCAGCCGACCGGGCCTTGGGCGCGCAGATCGTCGTAGTAGCGATAGGGGTCGAGCGCGAAGCCGTCCTCCCACAGCCGCACGGGCGCGGAGCGGGAGAAGGTCTGCTGGGCGGCGGGGTAGGTGGTCACCGGTTCTCCGGAGGGTGGCGGTCGATCAGGTGCTGGACCAGCGCGAGCAGCGCGTCGATGGAGGAGTGCGCGTCGCGTGCGTCGCACGTCACCAGCGGCGTGCCCGCCTCCAGGTCCAGCGCGGCGCGCAACTGCGCCTCGGTGTAGTGGCTCGGCGCGTCGGGGAAGGCGTTGAAGGCTACGGCGTACGGCAGCCCGCTCTCCTCGACCAGTCCGAGCACGTCGAAGGAGGCGTCGATCCGGCGGCTGTCGACCAGCACCAGCGCGCCGAGCGCCCCGTAGGCGATGTCGTCCCACAGGGAACGGAACCGTTCCTGGCCGGGTGTGCCGAAGAGATAGAGCACGATTCCGTCGTTGAGGCTGATCCGGCCGAAGTCGATGGCGACGGTGGTCGTCGACTTCTCCCGCACCCCGGCCAGGTCGTCGACCGGGGCGGACGCCTCGCTGAGCCGCTCCTCGGTGTGCAGCGGCCGGATCTCGGAGACGGAGTCGATCAGCGTGGTCTTGCCCACCCCGAAGGGGCCCGCGACCAGGATCTTCACCAGGTCGCGGGCGGTGTCGGGCAGGTGGATGCCGCTAGTCGTGCTTGAGGGCGCGAAGGCCATCGGCCACTCTCTTCAGCAGGTCGGGGTCGAAGCGTTCGGCGGTGGGGATCGGGGCGCGGGCGAGGACCAGGTTCCGGTCCAGCAGCGCGCCGGCCAGGACCCGCACGGCGGAGACCGGAAGCCGTAGGTGCGCCGCCGCCTCCACCACCGTCAGGGAGCCGCCGTCCAGGGCGTCCAGCAGGGCGAGTTCGGCGGCGGGCAGTCCGGTCGGCGCGGGTTCGCCGCTGCCGGTGAGGACCGAGAGCCGCTCCAGGTGGGGGCGGCTGGGCCGGGCCACGCCGCCGGTCGACAGATACGCCGGGACCAGAGGACGGCCGCCCGGGCGTCCTGTCATGCCGGCGCGCCGCCGTCGGCTCCTCGGGGCGCCGCGGCCATCGCCTTCTCGCCGAGCCGTGCCACCTGGGAGTGCACCCGGTGGGCGAGCAGATCCAGGCGCACCTCGCCGTCGCCGTAGGCGGCGACACAGGTGCCGTGGTCGGTCGGCACGATCAGCACGTACCCGTGGTCCGACTCGATGACCACCTGCCGCACCTCGGCCCCCTCCCGGTCGGCGAACGCCGCCGCGGCCGTACGGCACGCCCCCTGCACGGTGCTCGTGATGGCGGCCACCCGCTCGGCCGACGGCTGGGAGAGCGCGTCCGTGTACCCGGTGACGAGTCCGTCCCGGGTGAGCAGCACGGCGGCCACGACATGCGGCACCTCAAGGATCGGATCCAGAACCCACGCCGTGTCTCCTGCTTCGCGGCCGGTCATCGGGCCGTGCCCCCTTCGTGGTCGTCGCGTTCGGTGTCGTGCTCGGCGGTCTCGGAACGTGCCGCGGCGGTGGCGGCCTGGAGCGCGCCGAGCGCGGCGGCGGCCTCCTCGGGACGCCGTGCGGGCGGACGCTGCTCGGGTACGGCCGTCTCGGCGGCGGCCGCTCTGGTGCGGCGGCGGCGCTGAGGCAGGCCGTCGGCGGTGGGCTGCGGGGCGTGGGTCTCCGGTTCGGGTACGTAGTCGTGCGAGGTGCTGGGCGCACGCTCGTCGTCCTGCGTACGGCGCGTCGGGCGCGGGGCGCTGGCGGCCGGGGGCTGTTCCTCGGGGTCGATACGGGTCAGCAGGTGGCTGTCGACGCGCAGGACCGCCCGGACGCCGCCGTAGGGAGAGGGCGAGGACAGGTCCACGGTCAGGTCGAACTGGCGGGTCAGCTGGCCGATCGCGGCGAGGCCCATGCGCGGGGGATCGCCGAGGTCGGTGAGCAGGATCGGCTCGGTGCCGGCCACCATCCGCTGGGCGCGGGCCCGTTCGTCCTGCGTCATGCCGAGGCCCGAGTCGTCGACGGTGACGCAGACGCCGTGGTGGACGTGTTCCAGGTTGACGACGACGTCCGTGTCCGGCGCGGAGTGCCGCAGCGCGTTGTCCAGCAGTTCGGCGACGATGATGGCGACCGGTTCGACGGCGTGCGAGACCAGGGCGGTGCCGGGCCGCAGGTGGTTGTGGACCTGGACCCGGTGGTAGCCCGCGAGCCGGGCCTGGCCGCCGGTCACCGCGTCCACCAGGTGGGACTCCTCACGGGCCAGCCCCACCCAGGCCCCGCACACCACGGCGGCCACCTGCGCGCGCCGCAGCGACTGCTCGTTCTCATGGTCCAGTTCGAACAGCGTCTGCGCCAACTCGGGGTCGTCGTACTGCTGTTGAAGGCCGCGCAGGGCGTCCTGGAGCCGGTACAGCGCGGCCTGGATCTCCCGGGTGGCCCCGCGCATCCCGGCCTGGGCGGCGGCATCGACGCGCAGGTGCTGCGCGGTGAGTTCGACACGCAGCTGGTTCAGTACGTTCTCCATCGCGACGCCGAGCGAGGAACCGGCCGCCCGGAGCTGGAGGGGACCCGGCACGGTGACATGGGGATGCGCCAGCTGGCGGGCGGCGGCGGGAACGCGCTTCGCCGCCAGATGCTCGACCTCGGCTGCGAACGTCTGCACCACGCCGTCGAGATGGGCGCGCAGCGCGGCGATCTCGTCGCGCTGCACGGCCCGTTGCCGCCGCGACCGGAGCAGCCCGCCGCCGAGGGCGAGCGCGGACAGTGTGCCGACGGCCAGACCGCCGACGGCCAGGTCCGGTAGTTCGATCATCGAATCGGTATCCAGAGGAGTGGGCAGGGGTGAGTGCGAGGACCCCTCATGAGGCGCTCGCAGCACAGTACACACCGTCATCGACCGCTCTCGCACGGTCGATGGGTACTTCGCTCCGAATCTGCCCGCTCTCTGTTCACTTCTGCGTCAACTGTCTGAATTGCCGTATGGTTCAGGCGAGTTGAAACAGGATCAGCTGTTCGGGAGGATCACCGCCCGCCCGTTGATCCTGCCGGAGTGCAGCCGCTCGTAGGCGAGCGGAGCCTCGTCCAGCGAGAACGTCTCGGTGCGCACCGACACCGCCCCGGACCGGGCCAGCGCCAGCACCTCGACGAGCTCGCCGCGGCTGCCCCAGTACGGCGCACTCACCGACACCTCGAACGGCAGCCGCCCGAACCCGACCGGCAGCGCCCCGCCACCGATGCCGACGATGGTGACATCGCCCTCGACGGCCGCGACGGCGCCCGCGGTGGTGAGCGTCGGCTGCGCGCCGACGAAGTCGAACACCGCCTCGGCACCGAGCCCGCCGGTCAGCTCCCGCACCGCGCCCGCGGCCCGCCCGTCGGACAGCACCGCCTCATGGGCGCCGACCTCACGCGCGAGACGCAGCTTGTCCTCGCTCACGTCCAGGGCGATCACCCGGGCGGGCGTGAGCGTCCGCAGCAGCTGGATCGCCACATGGCCGAGCCCGCCGGTGCCGATGACGACCGCGGTCGAGCCGGGCACCAGCTTGGGCAGCGACTGGTCCGTGCTTGGCGGCGACATAGGCGGGGGAGCCGGCGAAGGCGACCGAGCCGAGGATGGAGGCGACGTTGACGATCGCGCCGCCCTTGCCGCCGGCCTCGATGGCGGGCAGTTCGTAGCGCATCGAGTAGAAGACACCGTCGAGGTTGGTGCGTACCACGCGGTCGTAGGCGGCGATGTCGTACACGCCCGTGGGTGCGCTCGGGCCGCCGATACCGGCGTTGTTGACCGCCAGGTCCAGGCCGCCGAAGGTGTCGACGGCGAACTCCACGGCCGCTTCCACGGACTCGGGTCGGGTGACGTCCACTTCGACGGCCGCGGCCGAGAGGCCCTCGGCCGTCAGCTCGGCGGCGGCCTTCTCGGCGCCCTCGGCGTTGAAGTCGGCGATCACGACCTGCGCGCCGCCGGCCCCGAGGCGGCGGGCGGTGGCCAGACCGATGCCGGACGCGGCGCCGGTGACCAGGGCGCTGTGCCCGGCGAACTCGGTGGAGGGGTCGGTGAGGGGAGGGGTGCTCATGGTGCTGCTCACCTTTCGGCAGTGCGGTGCGAGACCGCGGACGCGGCCTCCGCTGTGAGGGCGTCGTAGGCCTGCTCCACCAGTGCGGCGAGGTCTGCGGCTCCCGGTTCCCGGCGCGCCCAGGTGCGCAGCGCGGCGGTCAGGACGCCGGCGGCGGCGTCGACCACGACGGCCGGGCGCATGTCCCGCAGGTCGTCGGTGCCGAGCCGGTCGGCGATGATCCGGATCGACTCCTCCTGGGCGTCGACCCGGATGCGTTCATAGGCGGCGAACAGCGCGGGCTCGCGGTCCACGAGGGTCAGCAACCGGCGCATCCGCGGGCGCAGGTGCCAGGCCGGGTTCTCCTGGTCGGCGAGCCAGGCGCGCACCGCGAGCCGGTAGGCCAGCAGCGGCGGCTCCCCGGCCGGGCGGGCGCGCAGCAGGGTGTTGATGCGGTCGCCGTCGCCTCGGACGAAGTCCAGGGCCGCGTCCTCCTTGCCGGCGAAGTGCCGGCTGAAGGTGCGGCGCGTGACGTCCGCGCGCTCGGCAATCTCCTCCACGGTGGTGCCGGCCAGGCCGCGCTCCAGGATCAGGTCCAGGGCGGCGGTGGCGAGCGCGTCCCGGGTCCGGCGCGCTTTGCGCCGCCGGCGGTCCTCCGGTGCGGGGGGCTCCGTTGCCTTCATGTTCTTCACGGTACCCCTGTGATGTCCCATTGGGACATGAGTCCCATTAGGACATGAGTCCCGGTGAGACTTGTGTCCCACTGAGACATTCGTCTGGGCTGACTGGCCGCGGTCAGGGCGGGTACCCGGCGCGCAACGACAGACGGGGCCGATCAGGCCCCGGCCCGACCGAGGAAGGGGGCCCGGATGGCCAGCAGTGCCGAGACCGGCGGCGTGACCGGTACGCCGGACAAGGACTACAACCTGATCTGGTACGTGGAGGCGTGCCTGAACAACGCGTTGCGCCTGGAGACGTACATCCAGGACGCGGAACGCGACAAGGACACCGAGGTCGCGGACCTGTTCCGCAAGGCCCAGGCGGACAGCCGCAAGGGCGCGGAACTGGGAAAGGAACTGCTGCGCTCCCGCCTCAGCGGCGGCTGACGCCAACCTCCCGCAGGCCCGCCCGGACATCGCAGCGGCACGCGGTGTCCGGGCCCTTTGCCGTCTGGGGCGAAGATCCCGAAAAGAGTTCTGCCGGTGATGTCGAGAACCTACGAGTGGCTCCGTCCCCGTGGTGAACGCGACCACAATGGGTCGCACCAGCACCCAGGAGACAGACCATGGCCAAGTACCTGCTTCTGAAGCACTACCGCGGCGCCCCGGCTGCAGTGAACGACGTACCGATGGACCAGTGGACGCCGGAGGAGATCTCGGCCCACGTGCAGTACATGCGGGACTTCGCGGACCGGCTGGAGAAGACCGGCGAGTTCGTCGACGGGCAGGCGCTGGCCCCGGAGGGGGCCTGGGTCCGTTGACCTGACGACAGCGGCACGGCTGTACGCGGAGGCGGCCCGGAAGGCGCCCAACCTCGCCGAACGCGACCACCTGACGCGGCAGGCCGCCCGCTTGAACGCTCTTCAGCGTCACTGACCCTCCGTGGACCGGTGACGGCGGGCCGGACGACCGGCTACCGTACCGGCCAGTAACCGGACCGGACGCAGGAGGCCCCATGCCGCAGCTCGCAGTCGACGGCGCAGCTCTGACGTACGACGACGAGGGCCCCCGCGACAGCGCCGAGGCGCCCCTGGTCTTCATCCACGGCTGGACGGCGAACCGGCACCGCTGGGACCACCAGACGGCCCACTTCGCCGGGCGGCGGCGCGTGGTCCGTCTCGACCTGCGCGGACACGGGGAGAGCGGCGGAGCGGGCGTACGCACCATCGAGGAGCTGGCCGCCGACGTCCTCGCCCTCCTCGACCACCTGGAGATCCAGCGGTGCGTCCTGGTCGGCCACTCGATGGGCGGCATGATCGCCCAGACGATCACCCTGGCCCATCCCGAGCGGGTGGAGCGCCTGGTGCTGGTGAACTCCATCGGCCGGATGACGTACAGCCGCGGCCGTGGCCTGCTGATGGCCGCCTCGACCCTCGTCCCCTTCAAGCTGTTCGTGGCCGCCAACATCCAGCGCGCCTTCGCCCCCGGCTATCCCCGCGCGGAGATCCGCGAGTACATCCGCGCCTCCGCGGCCACACCCCGCGAGGTCGTCATGACGCTCTACGGCGCCATGCGTGCCTTCGACGTCCTCGACCGCCTCGGCGAGATCCGCGTCCCCACCCTGATGGTGCACGGCTACCACGACCTCCAACTGCCGGTCACCCAGATGCTCCGCATGGCCAAGGCCTGCCCCGGCGCCCTGGTGCGCATCATCGACGCGGGCCACGAACTCCCGGTGGAGAAGCCGAAGGAGCTGACCGAGGCGATCGACTCCTTCGTGACGGTGTCATCGCCCGCCTGACAGGCACGTCCATGGCAGCGGTTCCGGAACGCGTCAGACAGGCGGTCGCCCTCCTCGACGTATGCCCGGCCGACCGCCTGCTGGAGATCGGCTGCGGCGGAGTGGCCGTACAACTCGTCTGTCCGCTGCTGAAGACCGGCACGATCACGGCCGTGGACCGATCGGCCACGGCCGCGGGACGGGCCGTCCGCCGCAACGCCGAGCCGGTCCGCGAGGGCCGGGCCGGCATCGCCCGGGCCTCCTTCACCGCGCCGGAACTGCGGCCGCCGGCGGCCACCGGCGCCCTGTACGCGTTCTACGAACCGCCCGGACAACGCCTGGAGGACGTCCCCAATGGAGGTGGTCACCGCGTCTCTATTTAAGAGTTGCCTTATATAAGCCGCGGGTGGCATAGTCGGATCCGTGCACGCCTTCGATGTTCTGGGGGATCCGGTCAGGCGCCGGATATTGGAGCTGCTCGCCACGGGTGAGCAGGCATCGGGCGCGATCGGCGCCGCCATCCAGGAGGAGTTCGGGATCTCACAGCCGGCCGTGTCCCAGCACCTGAAAGTGCTGCGGGAGAACGGCTTCGCGTCCGTGCGGGCGGAAGGCACCCGGCGGCTGTACGCCGTGGACGCCGCACCGCTGCGCCAGGTGGACGACTGGCTGGAACGGTTCCGGGGGTTCTGGGAACAGCGGCTCGACGCGCTCGGGACGGAGCTCGCGCGGGGCAAGCGCGAGCGCAGACGCACAGAGGAAGTGAGCAAGGATGACTGACATCGTCGACGAGATCAATCGGCTGCACCGCGAGGTCGGCACCCGGCAGGCCGAGGCGGGAGAGGCGCGTACGGTGCTGCTGCGGCGGTCGTACGACGCCGAAGTCGCCGACGTGTGGGACGCGGTGACCTCCCCCGAGCGGATCGCGCGCTGGTTCCTGCCGGTCAGCGGCGAGTTCAAGGTCGGCGGACGCTACCAGCTGCAGGGCCAGGCCGGCGGCGAGATCCTCCAGTGCGACGAGCCGAACCTGCTGCGGGTCAGCTGGCTGTTCGGTCCCGACCCGGGGTTCAGCGAGGTCGTGGTGCGCCTGACGCCGGAAGGCGAGGAGCGCACCGTCCTCGAACTGGAGCATGTGGCGGTCGTTCCGGAGGAGTTCTGGGGGCAGTACGGTCCCGGCGCCACCGGGGTCGGCTGGGACATGGTGCTCCTCGGGCTCGGTATGCATCTCGCGGGCGGCGGGTTCAGCCCGGAGCAGGCGCGGGAGTGGGCGATGTCCGACGAGGGCAAGGCGTGTCACACCCGCTCGGGCGAGTTGTGGGGTGCCGCGTACGCCGCCTCGGGCGTGGACGCGGAGGCCGTGGAGTCCACCACTGCGGCGACGATCGCCTTCTACACCGGGACCCAATCTCCTTCCTGAGGGCTCGAAACTTTCGAAGCCGAAACCGTTGCCGAGGGGTCAGGAGAGCCTCTGCGAGGCGCCGGATGTCGCGCGAACCGTTGACGGTGCATCAGGTTGCCCCTATGGTCTGCGACGCCATTCGGAAATCTGTCCGAAACTTTCGGACCTGGAGAAGGGGACTAGATGGTTACCCGCACGTCCATCCGCAAGGCCCCCAAACGCACCGCTCGCACCACCCTCGTCCTCGGCCTCGCGGGCCTGCTCGCCGCCGCCGGCGTCACCGCCCTGTCGGGCACGGCGCAGGCGGCGAGCACCCTCGGGGCCGCCGCGGCCGAGAAGGGCCGCTACTTCGGCACCGCCGTCGCCGCGAACCGCCTCGGCGAAGCCGCCTACGCCTCGACCCTCAACACCGAGTTCAACTCGGTCACCCCCGAGAACGAGATGAAGTGGGACGCGGTCGAGCCCAGCCGCGGCAACTTCACCTACGGCCCCGCCGACCAGATCGTCAACCACGCCCAGAGCCGGGGCATGAAGGTCCGCGGCCACACCCTGGTCTGGCACTCCCAACTGCCCAGCTGGGTCGGCTCGTTGGGCACCGCCGACCTCAGGACGGCGATGAACAACCACATCACCCAGGTCATGACGCGCTGGAAGGGCAAGATCGACTCCTGGGACGTCGTCAACGAGGCCTTCCAGGACGGTTCCAGCGGAGCCCGGCGCAGCTCGCCCTTCCAGGACAAGCTCGGCAACGGCTTCATCGAGGAGGCGTTCCGCACCGCCCGCGCCGCCGACCCGGCCGCCAAGCTCTGCTACAACGACTACAACACCGACGGCGTCAACGCGAAGAGCAATGCCGTCTACAACATGGTCCGCGACTTCAAGGCACGCGGCGTGCCGATCGACTGCGTCGGCTTCCAGTCCCACTTCAACAGCGCCTCCCCGGTACCCTCCGACTACCAGGCGAACCTGCAGCGCTTCGCCGACCTCGGCGTCGACGTCCAGATCACCGAGCTGGACATCGAGGGCTCCGGCACCGCCCAGGCGACCAGCTACGGCAACGTCGTGAAGGCCTGTCTCGCCGTCAGCCGCTGCACCGGCATCACCGTCTGGGGTGTCACCGACAAGTACTCCTGGCGCGCCTCCGGAACGCCCCTGCTGTTCGACGGCAACTACAACAAGAAGCCCGCCTACACGGCCGTACTGACCGCGCTCGGCGGATCCGGATCGGGCGGCGGGGGCGGGGGCACCGCGTCCTGTTCCGTGACGTACAGCAAGCAGGAAGAGTGGAGTGACCGCTTCAACGGCAGGGTGACCGTCACCGCGGGCAGTTCGGCGATCACCAGCTGGGCGACGACCGTCACGGTCACCCCACCGCAGAAGATCTCCGCGACCTGGAACGGCTCGCCCACCTGGGACAGCTCCGGCAACGTCATGACGATGCGCCCCAACGGCGACGGCAGCCTGGCCGCCGGGGCGTCCACGAGCTTCGGCTTCACCGTCATGAAGAACGGCACCAGCGCGGCGCCCGTGCTGGGTTCCTGCACGGCGTCCTGACGGCCCGCGTCACTGCACCCGGAACGTCGCCGGTCCGACTGCGAGCACCCCGTCCGACAGCGGGGTGCATCGCACACCGCCCTTCCCGCGCAGCGCGCGCTGGGCTCCCGGCCCGATGGTCACGTCCATCCAGGCGCAGGGCCGGGCCGGACGGTTCACCGTCAATGTCACCGGCCCCTCACCGCAGTCCAGGCTGATGACCGACCCGACGAGGGAGTCGACGTCGACGCCCCGCAGCAGGACATTGCGCCGGGTCTCCCGTAGGTCCACAGAGTCGGCGGGCAGGTTCTCCGCGCTCATCAACGTCACTGACGCGTCCCGGTGCGCCCGCTGCCCGAAGTACCGGTCGCCGACCAGACCGAGCCCCTCGCGCACCTCGGCCCGCTCCACGAGCTCCCCGTCCGGCTCCGGCGGCAGCCCGTCGACGGGCCGTCCCGCGAGCCGGTGCAGGGGCGAGACCAGCAATTGCACCACCTCTATACGCATGTCCTCACCCTACGGACGGCCGTCCTGGTCAGCACGGCGCCCGCCACACCCCCAGCGCCGGTTTCTTCCGCATCGACGACAGCTTCAGCCGCCGCGAGTCGGGGCAGAAGGCGGCGGTCGGCTCGGCGTACTCCACATGGAAGACCGCCTTGCCCGCCGCGATGAACGGCTTCAGCTCCCCGCACTCGTCGTACTGGGCGCACTCCTCGTTGACAGCGAAGTCGAAGTACCGGACCAGCTGGGGGATTTGGGGCAGATCGTTCTTGAGCCCGACGGACAGCCCGCGCCGGTGGGCGATCTCCGCGATCATGCGGTTGTAGCGGAGCTGGTCCCGCGCGGTCAGCGGGAAGCCGGTGTCATTGCCGTACCCCTCCACCAGATCGGGCTCGACGGCGTCGAATCCCTTGTCACGGCACATGTCGAAGCGGCGCTCCATGATCGGCCGGAGCACGGACAGCCGGCGGATGTCCAGCCAGCGCTCGCCCTTCCAGCCGTTGGGCCGGCCGAGGACGGAGGCGGGGAAGGCGTCCTTGTCGGGGCGGAAGTCCTCCCAGGCGCCGACGTTGATGTAACAGATGACCTTGCGTCCGTCGCGGTGCAGCCGGGCCACGTCCGCCGCGGAGTTCTCGAAGCCGTCGATGTCGTACACGGGCACGTCGACCGACGGATTCACCCGGCCGTCGAGCTGCCACTGCCAGGTCAGACCGGGACGCGGCTGCCAAGGGGCTGCGGAGGAGGGAGAGCCGCCGTCTCCGGTCCCGGAGCACGCGGTCATCAGGGCCGCCAAAGCGACCAGAGCCGCCTTCCTCATCGCTCCGCTCCCGACAGCGCGGGAGTCAAGTCGGCCCAGGGATTGGGCTGTTCCCCCGTGACCGGCCCCGACACCGCCGCCCCCCGATCGTGCGCGGTCCGCACGGCCAGCGGCACCAGCGCCTCGGGCACCCCGTACACCAGATGACAGAACCGTTCGGCCGGCTGCCGCGTCGTCCACGCCGGGCGGCTGAACGCCGAGACGTACGTCGACCAGTGCCCCTCGAAGGTGACCGTCAGATCGGCGAGGCGGGCGTAACCGGGGGCTGGGTGGACGCCCGGATTGAGGACCACGGTGCCGGCGCCGGCCCGGCGCACGGAGCGGACCAGCTTCCGGCACTCCGACAGGCCGGCCCGCTCCGCCGGCACCCGGTCGAGGAAGCAGCCGTCGGCCGCGTACCACTCCCGGTGGCGGCGCATGTCGTCGACGACCTCCGCCGGATCGCGGTGCCCGTACGCCGTGTCCGCGTACCCGAGCAGCCGGGCGCCCGCCGTACGCAGGGCACCGGCCGCCGCCGTGAACGCCGGGTCGGGCTCCCGGCCCGGTCCGCTCGCCGGGTTCAGGACCACCGCGTAGGTGCGGGCGGCGCCCGAGATCAGCCGGTGCCAGGCACCCGGATCCTCGGCCGGATGGACGTACAGCGGAATCAGCAGACTCACGGTGCTCGGCCGCCCTCCCACAGTGCGCTCAGTGACTCCTCCAGGGTGCGGGTCGGCCGCCAGCCGAGCGTGTCGTGCGCGGCGGTGATGTCCGAGCACTGCCACGACACCTGAGCCGAACGGGCCGAGCTGGGCGCGGTTTCCCCGATACGGCCCCGGAAGCCCGCCAACTCGGCCAGTCGGCCCACGACTTCACGCACCTGGACCGCAGTTCCGCCGCCGATGTTCAGCACGGAGGGCAAGGGGCCGGTGGCGGTCACCGCCAGCTCCACCGCCCGTGCCACATCCCGTACGTCGACGAAGTCGCGGTAGGCCGACAGATCACCGAGCCGCAGGACCGGACCCGCCTCGCGCAGCAGGGCCGCCACCCGGCCGGGCAGCCCGGTCGCCGGAGCCCCCGGCCCCACCGGATTGCCCACCCGGAGCACCACCGCGTCCAGGCCGGAGGCGGCGATCGCCGCCGTGCCCGCGAGCTTGGTCGCGCCGTAGAGGCCGACCGGGCTGGTCGGCGCCGATTCCGTGACCGGGACGCCGGGGGCACCGGGGCCGTACTCGGCGGCCGAGCCCAGATGGATCAGGCGCGCGGCCGGTGCCGCCGCCCGCAGTGCCGCGCACAGGACGGCGGGCCCGCGGGTGTTGACCTCGGCGAGCGTGACGGCATCGCCGGCGACGGCGCCGGCGCAGTTGACCACGGCGCCGGGTGCCGCCGACGCCAGGGTCTTCGCCAGCCGTTCGGGGTCGGCCGAGGCGAGGTCGATGCGGTGGTCGGCGTCGGAGGCGCGGCCGCCGCCGAGCACCCGCGTGCCCGGCAGGGCACGCAGTCGCTCGACGACATGGCCGCCCAGATAGCCGGTGAAGCCCAGGACGAGAATGCGCATACGGTGCTCAGGCTCCCTTGAGCAGAAGGGACTTGCGGCTGGTGAACTCCGCGTTCGCCCGGTCGTAGTCGTCGGGCCGGCCGATGTCCAGCCAGTACCCGTCGAAGTCGTAGGCGTGCGGCGCCCGCCCGGCGGTGAGCAGATCCAGGACGAGCTCGTCGAAGCCGAGCGGCAGCCCGGGGGTGTAGGCGTCGAGCGTGCCGCGGGTGAGTCCGTAGACGCCCATGGAGACGCGGTAGTCCATGCTCGGCTTCTCGGTGAAGGCGACCACCTTGCTGGCGTCGGTGGTCAGCACCCCGAAGTCGATGTGCACCTTGCGCGCGTAGGTGGCGATGGTCAGCGGCGCTCCCGAGTCCCGGTGCCGGTGCAGTACGTCGGCATAGTCGAGGTCGGTGAGGATGTCGCCGTTCATCACCAGGAAGGTCTCCGGCAGTTGGTCGCGCAGCGACAGCAGGGGGCCCATGGTGCCCAGGGGGCTGTCCTCGGTGGCGTAGGCGACCTTCAGGCCCCACTGGGAGCCGTCGCCGACGTAGGCGCGGATGATCTCCCCGAGGTGGCCGATGGCGAGGGTGCAGTGGGTGAAGCCGGCCGCCGAGAGCTGGCGCAGCACGATCTCCAGGATGGCGTGCTGGTCGCCGATGGGGACGAGGGGCTTGGGCAGGGCCGTGGTGTAGGGCCGCAGCCGGACACCCTTGCCACCCGCCAGGATCACTGCGTACATGGTGACTGCTCCTTCATGGAACGTCGTGGTGGGGGGTTCAGATGTTGTAGATGCCGGTCTTGTAGCGGGCCAGGTTGGCCGGGTCGCGGAAGAACTGCACGGTGTGGGCGAGGCCTTCCTCCAGGGTGTGGGCGGGCTGCCAGCCGGTGGCCGCGGTGAGCCGGGAGGCGTCCGCGACCAGCCGCATCACCTCGGAGGCGGCGGGCCGCAGCCGCTCGGGGTCCTCGCGTACGTCGAGGGCGGTGTCCATCACCTTGCCGATCAGCGCGACGAGGTCGCCGACGCAGATCTCGCCGCCGGTACCGGCGTTGAAGGTGCGGCCCACCACCTGCTCGGCGGGCGCGGTGCCCACCGTGAGGAAGGCCTGCGCGGTGTCCTTGACGTAGGTGAAGTCCCGGGTGGGACGCAGATCGCCGAGAGTGATCGTCCGTTCCCCGGCGGCCACTTGACCGATCACCGTGGGGATCACCGCCCGCATCGACTGCCGGGGACCGAAGGTGTTGAACGGCCGCAGGGTCACCACGGGAGTGCCGAAACTCGCGTGGTAGCTGTCGGCCAGCCGGTCCCCGCCCGCCTTCGAAGCGGCGTACGGCGACTGGGTGTTGATGGGGTGGTCCTCGGTGATCGGCACGGTCTGCGCGGTGCCGTACGTCTCGCTGGTGGAGGTGTGCACCAGCCGGGGTGTGCCCAGGGACCGGGCGGCCTCCAGGACGTTGAGGGTGCCGGTCACATTCGTGTCCACGTAACTGTGCGGCGCCTGGTAGGAGTACGGGATCGCGATAAGGGCGGCCAGGTGGTAGGCGCAGTCGGCGCCCTCCATCAGTCCGCGGACCGAGCCGGGGTCTCGGACGTCGCCGAGGACGATCTCGACGTGGTCCAGGACGTCCGCCGGCAGGGTCTCCAGCCAGCCGTAGGAGGAGAAGGAGTTGTACTGGGCCATCGCCCTGACCCGGTGCCCGGAGGCGACGAGCGCCTCGGTGAGGTGCGAGCCGATGAAGCCTTCGGCTCCGGTGACGGCGGCGAGCGGTGCGGAGGTCAACTGGGGGGTCCTTCCGATGGGTTGAGGTGCGGGCTCAGACGTGCGGAGCGGGTCGGCCGAGCGTCCACAGCACGCAGACCGTGAGACACAGGGCCGCCGACCCGTAAGGGAAAGCGAGGTAGTCCGAGGGCACGGCGGCGGCGCAGGCCGCTGCCGCCAGACAGATCGCCGCCGGCGGCCAGGCGATGCCGAACGCCTGGAGCAGCAGGGCCGTCCACAAGGCGGCCGCGAGCGGCAGCAGCGCCGGCGGATCGCTGTCGGTGAGCAGCGCGGCGGGCAGCAGGGGCAGGAGATAGGCGAGCAGACACAGGCCGAGGACACCGGCCGAGCGCCACAGGAACGCGGCGGGCGTGGCGGCGGCCCGCAACGCGCCGACGGACAGTCCGCGGTAGCGGTACAGCAACCACTCGGCGGGCCCCATGGACACGGTCAACGCGATCACCGCGTACGGGTGTTGTCGTCCTTCCAGCAGGACCAGGATTCCGGCCGCCAGACCGAACAGACCGTACGGCAGGGACCGGTGCGCCGCCGGCGGGGGAGCGGCGGGTGCGGGCGGGGTGGCGAGGGCGGTGCGCAGGGCATGGGCGGTGACGGCGAGTGTGGCGAGCAGCGCCAGCAGCGGCAGCCCGGCGCGCAGCAGCGGGGCCGGTTCCCACCAGGGCAGCACCGCGGAGCCCGCCACGAGCGGAGTGAGCGCCGCCAGCAGCAGCCACTCCGCGCCGAGCACCAACAGCACGCCCGCCGCGGCCAGATAGACCGACTGCGCGGCCGCCACCAGGGTCACCGGGCCGCCCTGCGCGGGCACCGCGGCACCGGCCGTGGCCACGAGGGCGCCCAGCGGTGCGCCGATGAGCAGTGTGCGGCCCGCCTCGCGGCGGCCCGCCGCCATGCGCAGGTGGGCGCGATGGCCCAGGGCCTGTCCCCACGCCCAGGAGGCGAGCCCGGCCACGATCAGCGCGTTGGCGTGAGCGGTGGCGTACCACAGGGGCGCGGCCAGGAGATAGGCGAGCCCCGGCAGCGCGAAGAGCACCCCGCGCAGCAGACAGCGCACATGGTCGGGGCGCCAGGGGTCGGGCAGCGGCGCGGGCTCGGGAAAGACTCTGGGGACCCGCTCGTACAGGGCGGAGGCGAGCGAGAAGATGTCGGGATGCCCGTACCGGTCCCTGACCACCGCGGCCGTCAGGCCCTCCGACTCCAGCAGCGCGGCCACCTCGTACGGGTGGACGGCGGGCCCGATGCGGTCGGCGAGCTCGGCGGCGAGCCCGTCGACCTCGGCGCGATGCGTGCCACGGTCCGGGAGCCGTAGGGCGAGGGTGGTGTCGGCGGCGAGGCGGAGCGCGAGTGTGTCCTGCTCCGTGCCGCCCGGTTCGAGTGCCATGGGCCCGCTCATAGGGCGAGGCTCCTTGCCACGTCCGGCACGGATTCCAACACCCGTTCCCTCTCGGGGAGTTCCTGATAGATGGACCGGAAGGTCTCGATGGTCCGCCGAAGGGTGAACTGCTCGATCACCCGCAGCCGCGCCGCCTCGCCCATCGCCGTCCGCCGCTCGGCATCGCCCAACAGGTCCAGCGCGGCGGCGGCCATCGCGGCCGGATCCCTCGGCGGCACCACCAACCCCGTGTCGCCGACGGCCTCGCGCACCCCGCCCACATCGGTGGAGACGGTGGCCCGGCCGCACGACATCGCCTCGATCAGCGTGAACGGGAAGCCCTCGCTGATGCTGGAGAGCATCACCACGGTCCCCGCCGCATAGGCGTCCTTGATGTCGTCGACCCGGCCCTCGAACCTCACGGCGTCCGCGTGCCCCAACTCGGCGGCCAGCGCCTCGCACCGCTCCCGGTACGCCTCGCCCCCGCGTGGCGTGCCGCCGAACAACCGCAGCCGTACGTCGGGCAGTTGCTCGCGTACGAGGGAGAAGGCCCGGATGAGGGTTTCCAGGTCCTTGATGGGGTCGACCCGGCCGGCCCAGCTGAGAGTGAGCGGCTGCGGTTCGGGCCCGGCGGGCGGGAAGGCCGCGGGATCCACGCCGTTGTAGACGGTCCGGATCGACTCCGGCGCGGCACCGCCCTGCTCCTCCCACAGCCGGTTGTAGCGGTTGCCCGGGGTGATCAGGGCCGCCCTGCGGTACGTCTCCTCCGCCAGCAGCCGGAAGAAGCCCAGCACGACGGCCTTGACCGGCCAGCGGTAGGGGGCGGTGCGGTAGCCGAGATAGCGCTCGCGCAGATAGACGCCGTGCTCGGTGAGCAGCAGCGGAACGCCGTAACGTTCCAGCGCGGCCAGACCGGGCAGCACGGCGACCCCTCCGCTCACCGCATGCGTCACCCCGTCGCCCGGCACCGGAGCGGTCAGCGGGCGCAGGGCGTGCTCCAGCAGCGCGGTGGCGGTCAGCGCGTCGTGCAGCGAGGGCCGGGCCTCCCGCACCACGAGCCCGGGCCGGTTCCATACGGAGGCCAGCACGGAGACCGCCTGGTCACCGCGGAGAAAGGGGCTGAGGGTGCCGTCCGCCGCGGCCCGCGCCAGCGTGTACAGGGCCGGGGCGAAGCCGTCCTCGGCGCAGGGGTCGAGCAGCGCGGTCAGGAACCGCTCGTAGGCGTGGGCGAGGCGACGGCGGGCGCGTCCTTTGGGCGGGGCGCCCTCGGGAGGCGCGCCCCACATCGGTACGGACCAGACGTGGGACACATGGGAGGGCAGCTCCCACACGAGCGGTTCGTGTCCGGTGCCGGTGACGGCGACGACGTCGAACTCCAGGTCGGGCATGCCACGGACGAGCTGGTCGCACCAGACGCTCACGCCTCCGTGGCTGTGCGGATAGGTGCCTTCGGTGAGCAGGGTGACGCGCGTCGCGTCCGAGCGTCGCGCGCCGTGGGGAACGTGCATCGATGGGCTCCACGGCCGAGGTGTGGGTGGTCGTGCCGGTCCCGGCCGCGGGTGGGCGGCCGGGACCGTCGATCGGTGCGCCGTTCAGTCCGCCGCGGGCTCTCGCGTCCCCTCGGGGACATAGGTGTCGGGCGCCGGGTCCGTGACTGTCGCCGACCCGGTGCCCGCGGTCGTCGAAGGGCTCACCGACGGCGGCAGGTCGAGGGTGAGCGGGGTTCCGGCGGAGGGAGTCCAGCCGGATCTCTCACCCGCGTAGGCCTCGCCGAAGGCGGTGCCGGCCAGGGTGGTTCCGGTGGGCATGGTCGCGGTGACGGCGATGCCGTCCGGGGCCTCGACGGTCACGGTGTCGCCGATGCGGTAGCCGGTCACCTGGCTCAGCGCGGCCTGCCAGGCGGCGCGCCGCCGGAGTTCGGCGCCGATGTCCTTCATCCGCAGGTTCACCATGGGAGTGTCGGCGGCGAACAGCGCGTCGTAGCCGGTGAGGACGCCGTCGAGCACCGGGTAGGCGATGCGGTCCTCGGCGAGGTTCGACTGGTGGATGAAGTGCGGCTTGGGGTCGTTGGCGAGCACATGGCCGAGGGCGGTGTCGGTTTCCAGCGGCACGATGTAGTCCGCGTATCCGGTGGCGGGGTCCAGCGGCTCGGTGAGGCAGGTGGAGGTCGCCGGGTTGTCCTCGCAGATGCCGCTGCCGCCCTGGGCGCGGCTGGTGTAGATCCAGTTGTACTCGTCGACCTGCTCGGCCGCCCGGCCCGCGTTGTAGAAGACGTTCATGGGGTAGCGGGGCACCGTCGTCGACGGGCCGACCTGCCGCTGCTGCGGCTCGCGGGAGTTGTCGGAGCCGAGCCAGGCTATGCCGGTGTCGTCGAGGGCGAGCGCCAGGTTCGGGTTGTCCTCGCTCTGCTGCGGCAGCACCTTCATCCCCGAGTGTTCCCCGGTGACCAACTCGTCGTTCTCCAGCGGCAGTCCGGCGTTCTCGCCCCAGACCCGGTTGATGGCGATCTCGTCGCCGATCGTCGTCCGGGAGACCCACCGGGTGCCGCCGTCCGCCTCGGTGGCGCAGCGCCACGGCACGGCCGTGGTGTCCTGCTCGCAGCCGAGGAAGGCGTGCGTGTAGGTGTGGCTGATCCAGCGGAACGCGGTGCGGTCGGCGAGGAACTTGTCGGCGAGCGGATCGGCGCCGCCGTTGGCCCCGCGGTGCTCGACGCTCCCGGCGCCGTTGTAGGCCATGTCCAGGGTGAAGCCACGACTGTCCTGCCAGTCGGCGGCGTAGGTGACGTCCTCGGGCGTCATCCGGATCGGGTCGGGAGTGCCCGCCCCGTCGGGGCAGTCGACGTCGCCGGGCGTGCAGTTGAGCCCGGTGTTCCAGCGGTTGTCGGCGGCGAACACGTCGTCCACATGGACGGCGAAGTAGTTCCGCGACGCCCCGAGGTGCACCCCGCCCGTCATCCACTCCACGATCCCGCGGGCCAGCAGCCGGAACTGCTGCTGGTACTGGTTGTAGACGAAGGTGACGACGAGCTCGCGCCGCCCGTCGTGCCGGTACTCGCCCACCAGCGAGCCGCGTCGAGAGGTCCCCGGGATCGCCGCATCGACGTACGGAGTGAAGTCGGCGCCCGCGACGGGCGTGGAGAGGTAGGCGTAACTCTCGCCGACGGCGGGGGAGTTGTCCTCGAAGGGTACCGCGCCGTCGAGATAGCCGAAGGGCCCCGCGAGCCCGGCGTCCGTGACCTCCGCCCGCACCCCGTCGAGGCTTCCGGCGTAGCCACCCTCGACCGGGTACTTGAGCCCGGCCTCCGGACGCGCGTAGGTGTAGGCGTCGACCTGTGGAATGCCGTACGTCTGCTCATAGGCGACCAGGGCCGCCATCTCGGCGGAGCCGGCCGCGAAAGGGTTGTCGCTGGGCAGCACGACCGCCTGGTACTTGGCCCGCGGCCGCCCGTCGACGGTGTCCGCGAGCAGCTCCGCGTCGATGACCGGGCGGTTCGCCTCGGTCAGGTCGATCTCGGTGTACGGCGTTCCCGCCACGTCGAGTTCGGCGGCGATCGCGTCCGTCGACGGTCCGCCGTCGCTGACGACCAGCATCCGCAGATCGACGCGGGGCGTGGTGTCGGCGTGGGCCGCTCCGGCCGGCAGGCCGAGTGCGGCGACGAGCGCGCCCACCGTCAGCATGGTGGTGCTTAAGATCCGCTTCATGCGGCTTTGTCCCCTCCCCGGGCAGGGGTGAGCACCTGCTCGCGCAGAGCGGACGCACCCCCCTTGCGTGACGCCGTGCCCCCCTCAGTAGCCGGTCGTCAACGCATCCGTCGCGTCACATAGTGGTGTCTGTGTGTAGCTTTCGTGGTCATCTTGCGAAACATGACGGAAAAGCGCAGGTGTCCAACTGGTCGTGATCGGGCGGGACATGACGTGCCCGAGCCCGGCCGAGGGGGTGGCGCGGCCGGGGAACGAAGTGCCTTGAGTGCTGGCCGGGGGCCTGAACGGCACACCGGCGGGCCGCCTGGGCCCGCCGGTGTTTCTTCCGGAGGTCTGGACCACGCGGGGACGCTGATCGCAGACCGGTTTCAGGTCAACTACCGGCCATCAGGCGCACAGAACCCTCGCCCCGGCCGCAGCCCTGCTCGCCGTCGCCCCCGCCACCCGGGCCGACGCGGCACCCACGCTGCTGTCCCAGGGCAAGCCGGTCACCGCCTCCAGCCAGGAGCACGCCGGCACCCCCGCCACCGCCGCCGTCGACGGCGACAACGGCACCCGCTGGTCCAGCGCCTTCTCCGACCCGCAGTGGATCCGCGTCGACCTCGGCGCCCCCGCCGCGCTCAGCCAGGTCGAACTGCGCTGGGAGGCCGCCTACGCCACGGCCTACCGCATCGAGATCTCGCAGAACGGCACCGACTGGTCGACGGCCTGCTCGGCCTCCACCGCGACCGGCGGCACAGAGACCCTGAACATCTCCGGCACGGCCCGCTACGTCCGCGTGTCCGGCACCGCCCGCGCCACCGGATGGGGCTACTCCCTCTGGGAGTTCAAGGTCTACGGCACGTCCGACGGCGGCCCCACCATCCCCGGCGCCGGTGACCTCGGCCCGAACGCCCACGTCTTCGACCCGTCCACGCCGGCAGCTCCGGCGACCGGCTTCCCCGAGCCGAAGTACACCGCGCTGCAAAACACCCCTCTCGCGCGAGAAGCCGTTCCTGTACCTGGACGGCAACGACTACAAGGTGTTCGCTCGCCCCCGCCCTGCGCACCGACGCCCGCGGCACGACCTGCGAGAACGGCACTCCGCAGGGCCAGTCCATCCCGCTCAGTGACTTCTACCTGGTCAAGCCCGGCGCCAGCGCGGCGACCATCACCAGGCCGTGAGCCAAGGGCTGCACCCGTTGTTCACGCCCGGTGTCTACCGGGTCGACCAGACGATCCAGATCAACCGGGCCAACACCATCGTGCTCGGCCTGGGCCTGGCCACGATCGTCCCGGACAACGGCATCACGGCGATGCGCGTCGGCGACATCGACGGCGTCCGGCTGGCCGGCTTCCTGATCGACGCCGGCACGGTCAACTCCACCACCCTGCTGGAGGTCGGCCCGCAGAACGCGAGCGCCGACCACGCCGCCAACCCGGCCACCGTCCAGGACGTGTACATCCGTATCGGCGGCGCGGGCCCTCGACCGTCCCCGCGGGCACGTCGACCGTGCCGTCCACCGTCACGTCCTTCCCGTGACCGGCTCCTCCGGGCCGGGAGTTCCCCGCGCCCGGCCCGGAGGGCCCATCACTGCGCGGCGCGGTCCTGGAGATTGGTCTGCCAGGCCGGATTCTGCTCCTTCGGCTCGGCCTCCAGCGGCCGCCCGCCGCGGGCGAAGAAGTCGGCGAGCGGAAGGATCGCGGCGCCGACCGTGACCGCGTCCGGGCCGAGGGTGCCGAGGTCGATGCGGACATGCGAGGCGGGGTAGCGCAGGGAGTAGGCGGTCGCGTGGGCCCGTACCGAGTCCAGGAAGCGGCGGCCCAGTTGGAGTCCCGCCCAGCCGCCGACCAGGATGCGCTCCGGCTGGAACAGGTTGATCAGGTCGGAGAAGCCCGCGCCCAGGTACTCGGCGGTCTCCTCCAGAATGGCCAGGGCCGTCCCGTCGGCGGGGCCCTCGCCGGGATAGGCGGCCGCGAGCATGGCGGTCAGCGCGGTCTCCTCGTCCACCCCGGCCGGTGGCCGGCCGCCCGCCTCCGCCCACCGCTCCAGCAGCGCCTCGGCCCCGGCGTACGCCTCCAGGCAGCCCTGGGCGCCGCAGCGGCAGCGCCGCCCCCGGACCCGTACGGTCAGATGCCCCCACTCCACGGCCCGGCCCGGACCCATGTCGCCGGAGACGACGCAGGCGCCGACACCCGAGCCGAACAGCACCACCGCCGCGCTCTGCGCGCCGCGCCCGGCGCCGAACCACATCTCCGCCTGCCCGAGCGTCTTGGCGCCGTTGTCGACGTAGTACGGCACCGCCTCGGGCAGCAGGCCCGACTCCCGCAGATACCGCTCCAGCGGCACCGCGTCCCAGCCGATCGTCTGCCCGTGCACGATGGCACCGTCCTCGGGCGTGCGCGCGACGATGCCCGGGACGCCGATCCCGACGCCCAGCAGCCGCTCGGCCGTGATCCCGGTCTGCTCCAGCACCTCGGCGATGCCCTCGCGCAGATGACGGACGACGACATCGACGTCGTAGCGGTCGACGCGGCGCGGCCCCTCGGTCGCCAACGGCTTCTCGACGCGGGCCAGTTCGGTGAGCGCGAGGTCGAACAGCTCGATACGGACCCGGGTCTCGCCCACGTCGATGCCGATCATGTGGCCGCTGTGCGGGCTGACCCGCAGCAGGGTGCGTGGACGCCCGCCGACCGAGTCGACGCTGCCGGCCTCCTCGACCAGACCCTCCGCCATCAGCTCGGAGACCACGTTGCTCACCGAACCGGAGCTGAGCCCCGTGGCGGGCCCGAGCGCGAACCGGCTCAGCGGTCCGTCGAAGTACAGCCGTTGCAGAACGGCGGTGCGGTTCTCCCGCCGCAGGTCACGTACCGTACGACCGCTGCGCACTGTCACCCCTGCTCCCTCGTCTCGATGCCCTCGCCGCAACCTACCTGGGCCGGGGCTCTTGACGCGATCTTAGCTTGACGCTTAACTCACACTCTAAATTAAGCCGTCGGGGTTGCGGTCCGCACACGGGGCGTCGCTCCGGATCCTCCGCAGCGCAGGCGCCAGTCGCTCCTTCCCGGAAGGCCTACTGAAGTCATGCGCAGAAGGCAGAGTCGCAGCCATCGGCGCCGTCACCCTGTCGCTCGTCCTCACGGCGGCTGCCTGCGGCGGGGGGTCGTCCGGCTCGGAGGGATCCAACGAGCAGCCCAAGACGCTCACCTACTGGGCTCCAACCAGGGCGCCAACCTGGAGGTCGACAAGAAGGTCCTGCAGCCGGAGCTCGACAAGTTCGAGAAGGAGACCGGCATCAAGGTGAAGCTGTAGGTGGTGCCCTGGTCGGACCTGCTCAACCGCATCCTCACCGCCACCACCTCGGGCCAGGGGCCCGACGTCCTCAACATAGGCAACACCTGGAGCGCCCCCTCCAGGCCACGGGCGCCCTGCTGCCCTGGGACGCGAAGAACTTCGACGTGATCGGCGGCAAGGACCGCTTCGTCACCTCCGCGCTCGGCTCCACCGGCGTCCAGGGCCAGGACCCCGCGGCCGTACCGCTGTACTCCATGGCCTACGCGCTCTACTGCAACAAGAAGATGTTCGCCGACGCGGGCATCGAGAAGCCCCCGGCCACCTGGGCGGAGCGGACCGAGGTCGGCAAGAAGTTGTCCAAGGACGGCAAGTGGGCGCTCGCGGCGGAGGGTTCGAACCTCGCCAACAACATCCACCAGGTGTTCGTCCTCGGCAAACAGCACGGCGCGGACTTCTTCACGCCCGACGGCAAGGCCGACTTCACCTCCGACGGCGCCGTCGCCGCGGTGAAGCAGTACGTCGACTCATGCCCAAGGACAAGATCATCGCGCCGGGGAACGCCGAGTACGCCCAGAACCAGTCCCTGAGCGACTTCGCCAAGGACAAGACGGCCATGGTGCTGTGGCAGACCGCGTCGGCCACCTTCAAGGCCCAGGGCATGAACGACGACGAGTGGGGCGTGGCGCCCGCCCCCGTCCAGTCCGGCACTCCCGGCCAGGGCGCCAACACCAACTCCATGGTCGCCGGCGTCAACCTGGCCGTCTTCAAGAACACCAAGAACATCGACGGCGCCAAGAAGTTCGTGAAGTTCATGACCAGCGACGAGGAACAGAAGATCCTCAACGGCGCCTACGGCTCCATCCCGCCGGTCAAGTCCGCCCAGGACGACCCCGCGTTCAACACCCCGGCGCTCGCCGTCCTGCGCGACACCCTCGCCACCAGCGCCACCGCGCTGCCCCAGGTCCCCGAGGAGTCGCAGTTCGAGACCGTCGTGGGCACCGCCGTCAAGGAGCTGTTCGCCGACGCCGCCGCCGGCCGGGCGGTCACCACCGAGTCGATGCGGGCCAAGCTCGACAAGGCCCAGCAGCAGATGTCCACCTCGTGACCACGGACGCCCCGATGACCACCACCCCTGCCCACGGCACCGGCGAACGAACGGCACCGAAGCAGGACCCCGGAGCGGCGCCCCGCAAGCGCCGCTCCGGGCGGCTGCGCCAAGTGTCGACTACGCGACCCAGCAGCGCACCCCGTGGTCGGCGACGCACGGGCCCGGGGACTCGGCCAGGTCCAGTGGCAGACACCGCCGTGGAACACCGACGCGATCAGGTTCTCCGACCGACTGGGCGCCCGGGCGCAGGAGAAGCGGCGCTACCTCCTGCCCGTGGACGCCGACGTCGACTGAGACTCTCCCGTGCGAACGGACTCGTCCTGGGCGAGCAGCGAGAGAAGGGCCGACACGGTCAGCCCCGCCTCCGCCGGATGTCGTAGAACCTTGCTGGGATCGATCCGGTAGGTGTTGCCGCGGCCCTCCCGGGTGTGCGAAAGGTAACCGGCATCCTCCAGGTCAGTGATGATCTTCTGCACCGCCCGCTCGGTGAGCCGGCAGCGCACGGCGATATCGCGGATGCGGGCGTTGTGGTTGTCGGCAATGACGGCAAGGACGCGAGCGTGGTTCGTGAGGAACGTCCATCCGGTGTGTGGTTCGGGCACTCCCTCCATGGGGCGATTGTACGGTTGAGCGTTCGCGCATTCAAAAACACGAAGAAGATTTCATGTATCTCTTGACGTGTTAGCGGCTGAGCGGTGACGCTGGAATCGACAGAAGGGCACTGGTGACCGGGGGAGGCGGTCATGTCGGAGGCGATGTCGGCGCTGCAGTCGCCGTACGCGCCAGAGATCGGCATCTGGCCCGACGGCGATCGTGTGACCGTGGTCGTCCGAGGGGAGCTCGACCTCGAAGGGGCCCCGGAGCTGGAGCGCGCGCTGCGCGAGGCCCTCGGCCGTTCCGTCGCGGGTGTCGACCTGGACCTGAGCGGAGTCGAGTTCTGTGACTGCTCCGCGCTGAACATCATGCTCGGCCTGCGCCACCGCGCCCTGCGCGAGGGGAAGACCCTCGTCGTCCGCTCCGCCGGACCCATGGCCGAACGCCTCCTCACCCTGACCGGCACCCTCTCGCTGTTCGCCCCCGTGGACGAGGACACCGACGACATGGACACTTCCTCGTCGGACGAGACCGAGGACGAGAGCATGCTGCAAGATCTGCGGATCGAGGTCGTCCAACTGCGGCGGGCGATGCAGACCCGCCCCACGATCGACCTGGCCCGGGGCATCCTGATGGCCTCCTTCGGCCTCAAGGCCGAGGACGCCTGGACGGTCCTGGTCATGGCCTCGCAGAACACCAACACCAAGCTCCACCACCTCGCCCGCGACCTGGTGGCGACCGTCGGGGGCGAGGCACTGAGCGAACCGGTGCAAAAACAGGTGTCCGCCGCGGTCGCCAAGGTCACCGGCGAGCGCACGGATGCGCCCGCGCCGTGACGTACGCCGTTTATGTTCTCCGTGCCTGTGCACACGGGGAGCAGTAGCCGATCCCGAGCACGGTGTGGGGTGAAGTGACATGGCGCGACAGCAGAAGGCCAAGGCCAAGATGGAACAGGCCAAAGGCAAGGCCAAGGAAGCGA
This sequence comes from Streptomyces sp. P17, assembly GCF_032436805.1. Classification (NCBI taxonomy): domain Bacteria; kingdom Bacillati; phylum Actinomycetota; class Actinomycetes; order Kitasatosporales; family Streptomycetaceae; genus Streptomyces; species Streptomyces sp. P17. The sequence goes on from NZ_JAVRBF010000005.1 coordinate 69,531, forward strand.
CAGGTCGCGCGGTGGGCAATGAGCGCATGACGGCCGAGGGCCGGGCCGAACAGGCCAAGGGCGATGTCCGGCAGGCGAAGGAGAAGGGTAAGGACGCCGCCAGCCGTTGACCCGCACAGCGACCCACGGGCCGCCCGGTCTCAGCGGGACCGGGCGGCCTCCGCCGGATCACGCCGGAACGCCCAGTTCATCTCCGGCTCCATGGCGAACCGGAACATCCGCCGTACCGGCGGCGTGCACAGCAGGGTCACGACCGCGGCGGCGACCAGCGTTGCGGCGATCTTCCCGAGCGGCTCCTGCACCCAGTCCATGCGGGACCAGTGCCAGCGGTTGGCCGCCTGGATCACGAAACCGTGCAGCAGATAGCCGTACAGCGTGCCCGTGCCGAGCGCCGTGAACCACATTCCGCGCCCCGGCACCAGCGCCAGGAAGCACGCGACCAGGACCGTCGAGCAGCCGAACAGCACCAGCGTCATCACCGGCCCGTACCAGGCGGGCGCGGCCAGCTCCTCGGCACTGGTGCGATGGAAGAACCAGGCGTAGTTCATCCGCGGGACCGCCCAGTAGGCCACGACGGCCGCGCCGAGGAACACCGGCACCGCCAGAATCCGCACCTCACGCCGGCGCACCAGCGCGAAGTGCTCCGGCTTCAGCACGAGACCCAGCACGAAGTACGGCAGGAACTGCAAGGCACGCTGCAGATCCAGGTCGTTGCCGATCGACGGCGACAACGTCGCCAGCATCGCCACACCGAGGGCCACCGGCAGCGGCCACCGCACGGTCCGCCACAGTGGCGTCGTCAGCCGCCAGATGAACAACGCCGCCAGGAACCAGGTGAGATACAGCGGATCCAGCAGACTGATCTTGCGGTCCGGCTCGTTGTCCGTCCATCTGGTGAAGAAGGTGTACGCCACCTCGAAGACGACGTACGGCACGACGACGCCGGTCACCAGCCGCTTGATGCGCCGCGGGCTCGCGTCGAAGTTCCGGGAGAAGTAGCCGGAGATGATGATGAACGCCGGCATGTGGAAGGCGTAGACGAGCATGTACAGCGCGGTCACCGTCCGGCTGCCGTCCCGCAGCGGCTCCCACGCGTGCCCCACCGCCACCAGCACGACGGCCAGGTATTTGGCGTTGTCGAAGAACGCGTCCCGCTCCTTGACCGACCGAGCAGTCCGTCCGGCCTGCGCGGACGGCGTGGCGTCCGGAGGCGCCTGAGCCTGTCCGAGGCTGCGTGGGGGCAGCGTTTGCTGCACGATCCCATCCCGACGGAACCCAGACAGAGCAGAACACCTCTTACAAGAGTTACCTGTGTGGCCCATGTGCCGACACCCGGGACACCGTAGTCACGCCACCACAGCCGCGTAAACCCGGACGGTCATGTTGTGACCGCCGTATCTTTCGCGGCCTCAGTCGTGCGCGACGAGCCGCCCCCACACGGCCGACGCGGACTCCTCGGGACTCGTCCGCCCGGTGACGGACACCTCGACATAGCGGGTACCACTTGCTTCGTGCCGTGCACGCACCGCGTCCAGGCCCTCCGCGGCGCACGGGACGATCACCACGAGGCCATTGCGGGCCAGCACCTCGGCGACCACTCCCAGGCGCGCCGCGTCGGCGCACAGGTCGTCGTACCGGTCCAGCACCGCCACCCGCCGGGCCTGCGCGAGCAGCCGCTCCGCCAGCGCGTAGGCGGCGGCCAGCCGGTCGGCCAGCGGCCTGCCGGTGACCCAGACCGTCGCGCCGGGGCAGGTACACCGGCATCTCGGATCGCTCACCTGGTGACTCACGCCTCCCCGCTCACCACGCGTGCGGCAGTCTGCCTCCCCTTGATTTCCGTGACGATACCGCTGCGGAACCCCGCCCTTTCCATGGCCGGCGGAGGGGTTCCCCGAGAACAGCGCCATGCCGGGCATAACCGGACGTACGGCCTGGCGAACTTGCGGGGGCGCGCGGTGGCACGGCAGGGTTCGGTCGTGTGGCAACTCTGCTGATCGTGCACCACACGCCCTCGCCCCACTGCCAGGCCATGCTGGAGGCCGCCATCTCCGGGGCGACCGCACCCGAGATCGAGGGCGTGCACGTGGTGCGACGGGCAGCCCTCGCGGCCACGGCCTCCGACGTACTGGACGCCGACGCCTGTCTGCTGGGCACCCCGGCGAACCTCGGGTACATGTCCGGCGCCCTGAAGCACTTCTTCGACCAGGTCTATTACCCGTGTCTCGATGCCACGCGCGGGCGGCCCTTCGGCTACTACGTGCACGGCGGGAACGACGTCACGGGCGCGGTGCGGTCCATCGAGTCCGTCACGACAGGACTCGGCTGGCGACGCGCGGCCGAGGCCGTGACGGTGACCGGCGAACCGGTCAAAGCGGACATCGAGGCGTGCTGGGAGCTGGGGGCCTCACTCGCGGCCGGACTGATGGGATGACGGAGCGGGAAGCTACCGTGTAACCCCTGGTTCCCTCGCACACCCCTTCGGACGGCCCGCCAGTGCTCTCGGACTTCTCCTCGCTCATCGCGGCGACCGCCCGCTGGCTGACGAGCGCCTTCCCGCCCAACGGCGGCGCGCTCGCCGCAGCCCTCTGCGACGCCCAGGCCCGGCAGGCCGTGACGATCGCGGCATGGCTGCGCTACCCGACGCCCACCGATGCCGCGCTCGCGGGCATGGCCGGCTCCGGAGGCTCGGCCCGGCTCGACTGGATCACCGGAGCCGAGGGGGAGCCCGGAGTCTGGCGCACCTGGGTGGACGAGGTGATCGCGAGCTGGGCGGCCTGTCTGCTCGCCGACCCGCGACTGGCCGGACTCGCGGTAGCCGCGGTGGACGACGGCACCCACACCGACGGCGCACCGGTCGAGTTCCGGCGCTTGATCGAGCCCGACGACAACGAGCGGCGGGCAGCGGCGCTGCTGCGCCACCCCGACCTGCTGGCGCCGGTCGCCGACCTGCACCGCGCCGAGCTGATGGCCCTGCTGGAGGCCGGACAACCGCGCGCCGCCTGAGCGTTGCCGTTCAGGGGATCTCCTGTTCGGCCCAGATGATCTTTCCGTCGGCCGTGTAGCGGGCTCCCCAGCGATGGGCGAGCTGGGCCACCAGGAACAGGCCACGCCCGCCTTCGTCCATGCTCCGGGCGTGGCGCAGCCGTGGGGCGGTGCTGCTGGCGTCGGCGATCTCGCAGGTCAGGCGGGTGTCACGGAGCAGCCGTAGGCGGATGGGTGGGTCCGCGTAGCGGATCGCGTTGGTGACCAGCTCGCTCACGATCAGCTCCGTCGTCATGGCCAGCTCCTCGAAGCCCCAGGCCTCCACCTGGCGGGTCGCCCGTGCCCGGACGTCGGCGACGGCGGCCGGGTCCGCGGGCACGTCCCACGAGACGACGTGCTCGGCGCCCAGGGCCTGGGTGCGCGCCAGGAGCAGGGCGATGTCGTCGGGCTGCGGTACGGGCACGAGCTGCCGCACCGCGGACGAGCACAGGGTGCCGAGGTCGAGATCGCGTCGGGCCAGCAGGTCGCCGAGCCTGGCCATGCCCCGCTCCATGTCGCCGTCGGCCGCCTCGACGAGGCCGTCGGTGTAGAGACCGAAAAGGCTGTTCTCGGCGAGCTCGATCTCACCGGCCTCGAACGCCATCCCGCCAAGGCCGAGCGGCGGCCCGGCCGGAGGCTCCGGGAAGGAGACCTGCCCGTCGGGCGCGACGACGACCGGCGGCGGGTGCCCGGCGCGGGCCATCGTGCAGCGCCGGGTGACCGGATCGTAGACGGCGTACAGGCAGGTCGCTCCGAGGAAGGCGGTGGAGTTCTCGGCCCCCTCTCCATCGGGGTGCTCCTCGCTGAGCCGGAGCACCAGGTCGTCCAGATGGGCCAGCAGTTCGTCGGGCGGCATCTCCATGTCGGCGAGGGTCTGCACGGCGGTGCGCAGCCGGCCCATCGCCGCCGCCGCGGTGATGCCGTGGCCGACGACGTCCCCGATGACGAGGCCCACGCGGGCGCCGGACAGCGGGATCACGTCGAACCAGTCACCGCCGACCCCGCCCGTCGGATCCGCCGGCAGATAGGAGGAGGCCACCTCCAGCGCCGTACCGCCCGTCAGGGCCTGGGGCAGCAGGCTGCGCTGCAGGGTGACCGCGGCCGTGTGCTCCCGGGTGTAGCGACGGGCGTTGTCGACGCACAGTGCCGCGCGGGCCACCAGCTCCTGGGCGACCAGGACGTCGTCGGGCTCGAACGAGACGGGATTGAGTGACCGTAGGAACGTGGTGAGGCCCAGTGCGGTGTTGCGGGCCCGCATCGGCACGGAGATGAGGGAGTGCAGGCCGAACTCGCGCATGCTGTCCGCACGCGCGGGCTGTTCGGTGACCCACAGTTCGTCGGACGGATCGAGGACCGACATGAGGATCGGCTCGCCGTCGACGATCAGCTGCGCGTCGTGCGGCGGGGGCACGAAGTCCACGCGGTCCCCGATCCGCGCCACGGCCTCCGGCGCTCCCTCGCGCACCGAGCTCAGGCCGGCCCGGCGCATCACCGGCTTGGCGGGTGCCGGTCCCGCGTCGGTGAGCCACGCTCCGTGCCCCTCAGTGCTGAGAACGGGCTCCAGAAGGTCCACGACGACGAAGTCCGCGAAGCGGGGCACGGCGAAGTCGGCGAGCTCCTGGGCCGTCCGCAGCACGTCCAGGGTCGTGCCGATCCGTGTCCCGGCCTCGCTGACCAGCGCCAGCAGCTGGCGGGCGTTCCACCGCTCGGTGACGTCCTGGACCATGTAGCAGACCCCGGTGATCGAGTTGTCGTGATCCACGAGCGGGAAGAAGGAGGTGGAGTAGGCGTGTTGGCGGTGCGGATCGGCCCAACTCCATCCGAGGTACTCGTAGTCGGTGACCGGAACGCCGGTGTCGAGGACCTTGCGCATCAGGCCCTCGATCGTCTCCGCCTGCAGCCCGGGCAGCAGTTCGCTCAGCCGCCGCCCCAGCCGCTGCTCACGGGGCACCCCGCCGAAGCGCTCCAGGGTGTCGTTCAGCCAGACGTAGCGCAACCGCGTGTCCATCACGGCCATGCCGACCGGCGAACGGGTCAGGAAACCGTCGAGGATCGACTGACCCACCGTCCACTGCGGGCGCCGTTCCCGCGCCGAGATCAGAAAGCACTCGTCAGCGCCGATCCGGAAGGACGCGGAGACCCGCAGGTCCGCTTCGACGCGGCGGCCGTCGCGGTGCCGTAGGGGGATGAGCCCGCTCCATCCCCCACCGGCCCGGCAGCGCTCCGCGACACCGGCCACCCGTACCGGATCACCTGGCATCGCCAGCAGACGTGCGGCCGAGCCGCCGACGATCTCCGACGCAGGGTGGCCGAGGAGTTCCTCCGCGGCCCGGGTCCAGCCGAGCACCACACCCTGTCCGGACACCACCGCCGCCGCGTCCGAGGACGCGTCGAAAAGCGCACGCGGTCCTGCGGACGTGGGCGCGTGCGGTTCTTCTCGCGCAGCGTTCATGGGTCCTCACGCAGCGTCCATGGGTCCCATCCTTTACACGACCATGTTCCTGCTTGTCCGCCCGATGTGCACGGGCCGACGGTCCCCGTCCCGGCGCAGCGGGCGGGGGAGTGGACGTGCCGGTCGTCGCAACCGTGGTACCCGGGGGTGTACGGCCGAGGCCGGCAGGCCCTGCCGACCGGCGGTGGAGGAGCTGGGATGACAGCAGAATCCGAACGCTTCGAGCCCGACGCACGCGGGTACGGCCCCGAGCCGCCCCGCCCGACCGGCCTGCTGGACATGCTGAGCGTGGCCGCCGTGGTCCTCGACGCCGACGGGCGCATCGTGTTCTGGACCCCGCAGGCCGAGGACCTCTTCGGCTACACCTCCGAGGAGGCCCTCGGCACCTACGCGGCGCGGCTGTTCGTCCACCCCGAGCACCTGCCGTCCGTGACGAAGCTGTTCGCCGAGGTGCTGGAGACCGGCCGCAGCTGGGCCGGCACCTTCCCCATACGGCACAAGGACGGCAGGACCCGGCTGACCGAGTTCCGCAACATGCGGCTGCTGGACGATCTCGGGGACGCCTACGCCCTGGGCATCGCGGCCGACCACTCCCTGCTCCAGCGCGTCGAGACCGACCTGGCGCTGTGCGAGCGGCTGATCAACCAGTCTCCGATCGGCCTCGCCCTCCTCGACCCCGACCTGCACTATCTGCTGGTCAACCCGGCACTGGAGCGCATCGACGCCACCCCGGCCGAGGACCACATCGGCCGTCGGCTGAGGGAGACCCTGCCGCTCCCGGACATCGACAGCATCGAGTCCTGCCTACGTCAGGTGCTCACCACCGGCACCCCGCTGCTCGACCAGTACCACGTGGGCCGCCCGCCGGCCGACCCGGACCACGAGCACGCCTGGTCCCTGTCCTTCTACCGTCTTGAGGACCCCGGCGGGCGGGTCCTGGGCGCGGCCATCTCCTTCGTCGACGTCACCGAGCGGCATCGCGCGGCCGCCGAGGCCGACCGGGCCCGGCGGCGCCTCGCCCTCGTCGCGGACGCCTCCACGCGTGTGGGTACCACGCTGGAGGTGGAGCAGACCGCCCGTGAACTCGCCGAGATCGCCGCTCCCGAACTGGCCGACGTGGCCGCCGTGGACGTCCTGGACTCCGCCCTCGCCTGCCGGCGTATGCGCCGACCGGACAACGGCCCCGAGCTGTTCCGTGCCCTCGCTCTCAAGGCGGCCTACCCCAGCGTGGCGCTGCGAGCCGCCGACCCGCCCGGAGACCTCGCCGCCTACGACGGCGACCGCCTGGTCACCCTGTGCGTCCACACCGCCCGGCCGGTGCTGGTGCGCCATGTCGGCGAACACGATCTGCCGCGCATCGCCCGGGACGCGGAGGCCACCTCCCTGCTGGCCCGCGCCGGCGTCCACTCCTACCTCGCGGTGCCGTTGATCGCGCACGGCGAGGTGCTCGGCGCGCTCGACCTCAAACGCACCCGCAATCCGGTGCCGTTCGACGAGGACGATGTCGTCCTGGCGAGTGAGCTGGCCAGCAGGGCCGCCATAGCCATCGACAACGCCCGCTGGTTCCAGAGCGTGCGCAACACCGCACTCACCCTCCAGCGCAGCCTGCTGCCCGACCACGCGCCGCACCACACCGGCCTGGAGCTCGCCTCCCGCTACCAGCCCGCCCAGGCCACCAGCGAGGTCGGCGGCGACTGGTACGACGTCATCCCGCTGACCGGCGACAGGACCGCCCTCATCGTCGGCGACGTCATGGGCAACGGCATCGACGCCGCCGCCACCATGGGCAGGCTGCGCACCGCCACCTGTGCCTACGCGGACCTTGACCTCGAACCCGGCGCCGTTCTGCAGCACCTGGACAAGATCACCCGCGATCTGGAGCACTACATCGTCACCTGCCTGTACGCGGTGTACGACCCCCGCACGAGGCGGTGCCACATCGCCAACGCCGGACACATGCCGCCCGCGCTGGCCCACCCCGGCCGGCCGCCCGAACTGCTCGACCTGCCCGCCGGAGCGCCACTCGGCGTCGGCGGCATCCCCTTCGGGGCCACCACCGTCAGCCTCGACTCCGGCGATCTGCTGGTCCTCTACACCGATGGCCTGGTCGAGACCCGCCTCCACCCCATCGACGACCGCCTGAACGTCCTCCTCGACTTCCTCGACGAACCCCACCGGCCGCTTGAGGAGACCTGCGACCTCCTCCTGTACGGCCTGCGCCATCCCGACGACCACGACGACGTGGCCCTTCTCGTCGCGCGGGTCCTGTAGTTGCCCGTGCAGTGCGCCCGGCGCACGCTGTTCGTATGGGTGCGAGCGCGGGTCCCACGCTCATCGGCTCCGTCCAGCGGGCCTTCCGGTTGCTGGAGGCGGTGAGCGCGCACGAGAACGGCGCGCCGGCGAAGCAACTGGCACGGGAGACGGGCCTGCCCCTGGCCACCGCGTACCACCTGCTGCGGACGCTGGTCCACGACGGATATCTGCGCAAGCTCGACGACGGTGGGTTCATCCTGGGCGAGCGACTCCAGACGCTGAACACGGCGGGCCGGACCCAGGCGCTGCTCACCCGGATCCGCCCCACGCTCGCCGCGCTGCGGGACGAGCTGTCGACCGCCGCCTACCTCACCTTCTACGAGGAGGGGGAGATCCGGGTCGCCGAGATCGTCGACGGGCCGCACGCTCCCCGGGTCGACCTCTGGGTGGGGTTCGAGGACGCCGGGCACGCGACGGCGCTGGGCAAGTCGGTGCTGAGCGAGCTGGATGACGAAGCGCGCAACGACTACCTGTCCCGGCATCCGCTCGCCGACCTCACGCCCAGGACGATCACCCGTCCCGCGGAGCTGCTCCGGCGGCTCGACTCCTCGCCCATGGCCCCGGCCATCACGGACATGGAGGAGTACACCCTCGGCACGGTCTGCGTCGCGGTACCCGTCTACAGCGGGAACACCCTCGGCTCGCTCGGCGTCTCGCTGCGGGCCGACCGCATCTCCCGGCTGGAGGAGATCAGAGCGCGTCTGCTCCCGACCGCGAGCCGCGTGACCAGAGGGCTCTCGCTCACTATCTGAAAATCCGCTCCTTGTCCGGTTCGGATCGAACCGATTTCCTTATACGAAACGGACATTTCATGGGCTATGCCCCCGGATACAGGTGAGGACAGCGGACAAGACATGAGCCAGGCCCCACACCATGGTCATGACCACTGGCCGAGGCGACTGGTCGCCGCTCTGCCCCTGCTGATCGTCTCCGCCGTCGTGCTCGTCCACCTCGTCACTGCGGCCGGGACGACGTGGTTGCCGCTGCTGGCCGCGGGGCCGGCGCTCGCCGCGACGGCCAACGGGCCGCGCGGGGTGGCCTGCGTGGGGTTGCTGGCCGCCGCCGCGGGTGTGGCCCTCGGCATCCACGCAGGTGCTCCCGGCGCTGAGCTCGCGGTCGTCCTGGCCGCCCTGCTGGCCGTCACCCTGGCAGGCGGCCTGGCCAGCGCGCTGCGCGGACGGCGTGAGCGGGTGCTGGCGGCGGTCCGCTCCGTCGCCGAGGCCGCCCAGCACGCGCTGCTCCAGCCCATACCGGCGACGGTCGGTCCGTTCCAGGTGGCCGTCCGCTACAGCGCCGCCGCGGCGGAGGCCCGGATCGGCGGTGATCTCTACGCTCTCGTCTCCACGCCGTACGGGGTCAGGCTGATCGTCGGCGATGTGCGCGGCAAGGGCCTGCCGGCCGTGGGAACCGCCGCTCTGGTGCTCGGGGTCTTTCGTGAGGCCGCCTACGACGAGCCGGATCTGCTCGCCGTCATCGCGCGGATCGAGCGGAGCCTGGCGCGCAATCTGGGCGCCGACGACTTCGTCACCGCCGTGGTCGCCGGATACCCGCGGGCCGGACAGCTGGAGGTCGTCAACTGCGGCCATGCGCCGCCGCTGCTGGTGCGCGACGGCGTCGTCGTACCGGTCGAGCCGGACCGTCCGGCCCCGCCCCTCGGGCTGCGCGCCCTCTCGGGTGAGACCCCCGCACTGCAGGTGCTGTCCTTCGCCGACAGGGACCAGTTGCTGCTGTACACCGACGGCGTCACCGAGGCCCGCAACCACGACCGCGAGTTCTACCCGCTCGCCGAGGGCCTGGCCCGGCACACCTGCCACGAGCCGGCCCGCACCGTCGCCGCACTCCACGACGAACTGCTGGCCCACGTGGGCGGCCGACTGCACGACGACGCGGCCCTGCTCCTGCTGCACATGCCGGGCTCGTCCGCGTCCCCGGAGGGGCGGGGAAGCGCGCGAACAGCCACCACGGCGCAGCAGCCGAACGACGGCGCCGCGCGGCACTGTCCTCACGGCTCTCCCAGCGGGGCGCTCCCGCGCAGCGCCCCGTGTTAGAACAGAGGCATGGCCGGATTCCTCGGCCGCCTGCGCTCGATGGTGAGCGCGCGTCCCGTCGCCCGGCAGGTCTTCCTGCTCCAGGCGGCCGGACCGTGCCGGAGGCGGACCTGCCCGTCTTCTCGGGCTGGCAGGAGCAGGATCCCGAGAACGCCCGCAGACTCGTGGACTTCGGGATCCACGCGATGCTCACGGTCCCGCTGCGCGCCCGCGCGTCATCATGGGCATGGCCACCTTCTGGCGCGCCGACAAGCCCGAGCCCTTCGAACCGGACGACGTCTCCCTCGCCGAGGAGCTGGTGGCCCGCGCCGCGCCGCCGTCAGCATCGACAACGCCCGCCGCTACACCCGCGAGCACACTCCTGTCGGTCACGCTCCAGCGCAGCCTGCTGCCTCGGGCGCTGCCGGTCCAGAGCGCCCTCGACGTCGCCTACAGCTATCTGCCCGCGCACGCGGCGCAGGGAGGGGTCGGCGGGGACTGGTTCGACGTCATCCCGCTGCCGGGCGCGCGCGTGGCGCTGGTCGTCGGGGACATCGTGGGACACGGACTGCACGCGGCGGCCACGATGGGACGGCTCCGTACAGCGGTCCACAACTTCTCCGCCCTGGACCTCGCGCCCGACGAACGAGGTCTCCGACGGCAGCAGCACCGCCCCGCACCTGCGCAGCGCGGCCACGACGGACGAGGGCGGCCGGGGGCCTGTTCTGGTGGCCCAGTTCGCCGAGCGGTGGGGTACGCGGTACACGCCGAACGGCAAGGTGATCTGGACGGAACTGCCGCTGGCGGGTTCGCCGTGACGTGGGTCAGACCGCCGGGGCCGGGTACGTCGGGTACTCCACCCCGGAGACGTGCTGGACGACCCGGATGACCTGGCAGGAGTAGCCGAACTCGTTGTCGTACCAGAGGTAGAGGATCGCGTTGTCGCCGTCGACCTTGGTGGCGCCGGCGTCGACGATCGAGGCGTGCCGCGAACCGACGAAGTCCATGGAGACGGCGTCGGGGGCCGTGGTGAAGTCGATCTGGCGCTTGAGCGGCGAGTTCAGCGAGACGTCACGGAGGTACTCCAGGACCTCCTCGCGGGTGGTCTCCCGGCCCAGACGCAGGCTGAGGATCGCGATCGAGACGTCCGGCACGGGGACCCGGATCGAGCTGCCGGTGATGGGCGCCTTGAGGTCGGGCAGTGCCTTGGCGACGGCGGAGGCGGCACCGGTCTCGGTGATGACCATGTTCAGCGGGGCGGAGCGGCCACGGCGGTCGGCCTTGTGGTAGTTGTCCAGCAGGTTCTGGTCGTTGGTGAAGGAGTGGACGGTCTCCACGTGGCCGCGGACGACGCCGTACTCGTCGGCCATCGCCTTCAGCGGCGGGACGATCGCGTTGGTGGTGCAGGAGGCGCAGGACAGGATCTGCTCGTCCGGCTTGATCGTGTCGTGGTTGACGCCGTGCACGATGTTCGGGACGTCGCCCTTGCCGGGCGCGGTGAGGACGACCTTGTCGATACCGGGGCGCAGGTGCTGCGAGAGGCCCTCGCGGTCACGCCACTTGCCGGTGTTGTCGATCAGGATGGCGTCCTTGATGCCGTACGCCGTGTAGTCGACCTCGGACGGGTCGTTGGCGTATATCACCTTGATCGCGTTGCCATTGGCGAAGATCGTGCCGGACTCCTCGTCCACCGTGATCGTGCCCTGGAACTGGCCGTGGATGGAGTCCCGGCGCAGCAGCGAGGCCCGCTTCACGATGTCCTCGGCGGCCCGCTCGCCGCCGCCGCGCACGACGATGGCGCGCAGCCGCAGGCCGTTGCCGGAGCCCGCCTTCTCGATCAGGAGACGGGCGACGAGGCGGCCAATGCGCCCGAAGCCGTACAGGACGACGTCACGGCCCGCGCCGCCCTCCAGCTTGTTGGCGCCGGTCGCCCCGGCGACGGCCTCCGCGGTGAACTCCGCCACCGACAGGCCGCGGTCGTCGGACCTGTACGTCGCGGCGAGCATGCCGATGTCGATCTGGGACGGGCCGAGGTCGAGAGTGGTCAGCGCCTGCAGGAAGGGCAGCGTCTCGGTGACCGACAGTTCCTCGCCCGCGATCTGCCGCGCGAACCGGTGGGTCTTCAGGATGCTGACCACCGACTTGTTCACCAAGGAGCGGCTGTGCAGCAGGACCGTCACGTCCCGCTCGCGGTGCAGCTTCCCGATGATCGGGATCATCGACTCCGCGATCTCCTCGCGGTTCTTCCAGTTGGTGAACGAGTCGTCGTTGACAGTCACAGAAGTCTCTTTCGAGCTAGGCGGTGCTCATATGCTAACCCGCCTGTTCGAAGGGCCATGATCGGGGTCCCCAGAGATAGTTGCATGCGCGGGCTAAATGTATCTGGCCTCGTGCGTGACGGGCGGCTCTCCGAGAGCTTCCTGTGAATCCGTGAGGCGGTTGAACACGGTCGGCCCCGCGTCCGCATGGGGGCGAGGGATTCGTATGCTCGCTCGCTGGCCCCGAACGTAGGAGTACGGCCTTGAGACGCAATACGCGCAGGCGTCCGACCGGCCCACGACGCGCGGCCTTCGCCGCGGTCGCGTTGATCCTGGGCGGCGGCGGGCTGGTGGCGACCAGCATCTACGCCTCGGCGACCGAGGGCGGGGACGGCACATCGGCGCAGAGCGGCGAGGCCACGATCGACTGCCCTGACGTGGGCAGCGAGTTGACCGAGGTTCCGGACGCGGCCAGGACGGACGTCGACAACGAACTCGCCGCCCTGGACGGCCAGATAGCCGAGGCCTACCGGCAACTGCGGGCGGCGACACCGGAACAGCGGGCGGACACCGGCTTCACCGACGACTCGATCATGAAGTACGCGCGCCATCCAGTGCCGGTCGGCCAGGTACCCACCTGGGCGGAGGCGGCGGATGGCGCTGGTGCCGCAGTAGCCCTTGTTGGCGAGGATCACGTCCGCACCGTCCTGGGCGGCCTTGAGCGCGGCCCAGGTGGCCGCGGGTCCGCCGCCGACGACCAGGACGTCGGTGGTGAGTTCGGGCCCGCTCACGCCGGCCGTCCCGCTGCCACGGCCGCCGTGGCCAGCCGGTTGGCGGGGCGGGCCAGGCCGTAGTGCTCGCGCAGGGTGCGGCCGGTGTACTGCGTACAAAACAGGCCGCGCCGCTGGAGGATCGGCACGACGTGGTCGACGAAGTCCTCCAGGCCGCCCGGCAGATGGGGCGGCATGACGTTGAAGCCGTCGGCGGCGCCCTGTCACTGCACTGACGGATCCCGGCGCGGAAGTGTGACCGCTCGTGTCATCAGGTACGTGTTGCCGATGTCGGGATCGCCGTAGAAGAAGAACAGCTCCAGCGCGTCTCGCTGATCGCGTCGCAGAGAGAAGCGCCATTCGTACGTCGTGGGCGGCTCGGTCGCGGCTGAAGCATCGGCCGCCGCGCGCATCGCCACTCCGGTCCGGGTCGTCATGGTCAGATGTACGTCTTGCCCGTCGGCGTCGTCGGTCATTTCCCAGGTTCCCCGGCCGGAGACCCGCCAGCCGTCGTCGAAGTCGAAGTCCTGACCGTCGAGCCGCCGCAGGAGAGCCGTACCGTCCGGGCGGAGCGTCATGCGAGTGCCCTCGATGCTCTTCCAGCTTCCCGCGACCTCGGCGACCGTGGCGTCGTCCAGCCCCGTGCCCTCGTAGTACTGGTAGGGGCCCGCGCACGCCGTCAGGACGGTCAGCCCCATCGCCGCGATCCCGAGGATGAGCGTCCGTCCCCACGGCTTGACCTGCTCCACGACCAGCCCCTGCCCGCAGCCCGGATGGACCCGCCTGTGCGGCGGGCCATGACAAAGACACCTTGGCAGAGTTGTTGAACGCGTTCAACTCTGGAGGTGTGGGGGGCCGTGACAGGCTCTAGGCCCGTACTTCGCAGGTCGCCGAAAAGGTTCTCCGCATCGGCCTCACGGCGTCCGATCTCGACCGGGCCGGACCGAGACGGCCATCGCTGCTGCGGTTCCGACCGGCGAGCGATCAGCTACGACCGCTTGGTCTTCACGATCGGGTGACCTGCGAAGTACGGGTCTAGGCTCGAAGAGCGCGCCCATGGACAGGAGTCATCGTGGACATCGACACGGTCGCCGACGAGCTGTACGCGCTGCGGCCGGAGGACTTCACCGCGGCGCGCAATACTCGCATGGCCGCCGCTCGCACAGCCGGCGACCGGGCTCTCGCGGAGAAGATCGGCAAGCTGCGCCGCCCCAGCCTGGCGGCCTGGGTCAGCAACCTCCTGGTCCGTGAACGCCCCGAAGAGGTCCAGGCGCTGCTCCGGCTCGGGGAAGGGCTGCGGCGAGCCCATCACGACCTGGACGGAGGGCAACTGCGGGAACTCGGCGGCCGGCAGAAGACCCTGATCCGCGCGCTGTCCCGGGAGGCCGGGCAGCTCGCGGCGGAGGCCGGTCATCCGGTCGGCGAGGACGTGGGGCGCGAGGTGGAGGCGACCCTGCACGCGGTCCTGGCCGATCCCGAGGCGGCCGGGGAATGGGCGAAGGGGCGACTGGTCAGACCGTTCGAGGCGATCGTGGGCTTCCCCGAGGTCAGCCCGACCGCGGTACGCCGCGCCGCCACCCCACCTCCGCCCACGCCCCGCCCGGCGAAGCGCCGTGACGACGAGGCGCTGAGCCGGGCCCGCCGGGACGCCGACACGGCCGTACGCGAGCTGCGGGCACTGGAGGACGAGGCGGCCGTAGCCGGGCGGGAGCACGAGACGGTGCAGGAGAGGACCGCCCAACTGCAGCAGCGGATCAGTGAGTTGACCGAGGAGCTGAGCCGCGTCGAGGAAGACCACCGCCAGGCACGCCAGGAAGAGCGTCAGGCGCGCGAGAAGCTGAGGGCGGTCGAACGCCGCGTGCGTGAGGCCGGACGCCGTGCGGACGCGGCAACTGCCCGACTGGAGCGCCATCAGAGGTCATGATCTCCTCATGAACGAGATCACTCTGATGTCGGACCCCAGGATCGCGGCCATACCGGTCCAGGAATGCGGCGAGCCCCTCGTCGACGTCCGCAGCGACGGCTCCCTGCTGGTCGACCCCCGCAAGAGCGACCCCGAAGGCGCCTTCGCCCACCTGCGCCGAGGCGTCCTCCAACGGCTCGTCACCGCCCAGGACTTGCTGCCCGACGGCCTGCGCCTGCTGTTCGTGGAGGGGTACCGCCCACTGTCCCTGCAACGCCGCTACTTCGAGGAGTACGCGGCCGAGTTGCGCATGGCCCACCCCGGCTGGCCCACCGCCCAGGTCCACGCTGCCGCCAGCCGCTACGTCTCCCCGCCGGACATCGCCCCGCACAGCGCCGGAGCCGCCGTCGACCTGACCCTTGCCGACGCCCACGGACACGAACTCGACCTCGGCACCCGCCTCAACGCAAGCCCCGAAGAGAGCAACGGCGCCTGCTGCACCGACGCCGCCGGCATCACGGCCGAGGCCCGTGAGTACCGCGAGATTCTCAGTGCCGCCATGACGGCGGCGGGCCTGGTGAACTACCCGACGGAGTGGTGGCATTGGTCCTACGGGGACCGTTACTGGGCCCTGGGCGCAGGTGCCGACAGCGCGGTCTTCGGACCGTGGGAGCTGGGCTGAGGCGCCCTCAGTTCCCGGCCGCAGTGGCGAGTTCGGGGAAGGTGACGCCGGTCAGCTCCTCCGAGGCGGTCCACAGACGGCGGGCCGTCGCCGCGTCGCTGGCCGCCGCCGAGCGGCTGACCAGGGTCGGGGCGCCGCGCATCTCGAACATGCCGTCCGGGCCGACGAAGCTCGCGCCCGGCAGGTCCTGCGCCTGGCCATGGCCGACGCCACCGCCACCCGCCCCGGCATCGACCCCGACCGGGCCAGCTTCACCATCGCCCTGAACACCGCCCGCGACCTGGTCATCCAAGCCGCGGGCGTCATCGCCGACACCGTCATCGACCTCGTCGGCACCATCGGCCGCCACGTCCTGGCCGACCTCATGCCCGACCGACGCACCCGCACCCGACCCCGCGTCGTCAAACGCGCGATCTCCAAATACAACGCCAAAGGCACCATCGACCGGACCAGCTACAAGGCCACCATCAGCATCAACATCCTGACCACACCAGAGCCTTGACACCCAACCCATCCGCCTAACTACACGGCGTTGGGACTAGGCCCGCGCAGGACCCGGGTCACGGCAGGGTGACCACCTTGATGTTGAACGTGTGGGATCCCAGACCGTGCGCGATCCCCGTGAACAGCAGGGCGAAGTGCTCCTGCCCGCGGGCGCTGGTGATGCCGCCGATGTCCAGCTGGGACGACGGCGGCCAGCCGAGGTCGGTGAGCAACTCGCCGGCCGTCCGCTTGGCTTCGGCGCTGTCGCCGGAGAGGAAGACGGTGCTCGGTCCGCTGAGACCGGCCGGGGAGACCATCGCGGTGGAGTCCATGGTGCACAGCGTCTTGACGACGCGGGTCTCGGGGAAGGCCGCCTGGATCTGTTCGCCCAGGCTGCTGTTGGGGTGCGAGAGCTCGGTGTAGTCGTCGGAGAGGCCGACCCCGACGTCGATCAGCAGGGTGCCGGCCAGCGCGGACGCGCCGATGGAGTGCAGCAGCTCGACGGAGACGTTCCCCGGTGTGGCGTTGACCAGAACCTCCGCGTGGGCGGCGGTCTCGTTCAGCCCAGCCACGGGAAGACCGAGTTCCTTGCGCTCGTCCGGCCTACGGGAGCCAAGGAGTACGTCGTGTCCCGCGGCGCTCCATCCGTGGGCCAGTGCTCGGGCGACATTGCCGGTGCCAAGTAGTCCTATACGCATGCCGTGACGCTAACCGCTGCCGCGGCTGGACCCATCGGGCCGCGGGCCCAGGTCGGACGGCACCAAAGTCGTAGGCCTGTGGGCCGGGGGACGCAGTCTCCGGTTGTGAGCCCGGCGGGTCCGTCGAAGACTTGGCCGGGGGTTGAACAACCCCACGCATCGGCACACGAGAGGACCCCCATGGCAATCGCAGTGAACATCGACTGGCCCGGAATCACCCCCGAGGTGTACGAAGCCGCCCGCGACCGCGTCGGCTGGGAAACCGACGTGCCGGACGGACTCGTGCTGCACGGGAGCTGGTTCGACGACGGCGGTTTCCACGCCTTCGACATCTGGGAGTCGGAGGGGCAGTTCGCACAGTTCATCGCCGGCCGGATCGAACCGGTGATGAAGGGCGAACTGGGCGTACAAGGCGATCCTCAGGTGACAGCGGCCCCGCTGCACCGGCGCTTCGTCCCTCCGGGCGTCAGCGGAGCAGCCTGACGACAGCGGCGTACGCCCTGGCGAGTACATGAGGTTGCTCCCGCCGTCAGACGCACCGGGCGGGCCCGCTCGGCAGGCTGTTGCACGTGAAACTCAGCCGCCCCGCCCGCCGGGCCACCCTCGTCGTCCATGTCGTCGCCTCCGCCTCCTGGCTCGGGCTCACGCTCGGCCTGCTCGCCCTGGGCGGCACCGCCGCGGGCACCGGCTCACCGGTGACGGTGGAGGCGTCGGTGCGGGCCATGAAGCTGTTCGCGGACTGGCTCCTGCTCCCCGTCGCCTCCCTGACGCTCCTCAGCGGCCTGCTGCTCTCCCTGGGTACGGTCTGGGGGCTGGCCAGGCACCGGTGGGTCTACACCAAGTTCTGGCTGACCCTGGCCACCACCAGCCCCTCGATGAGGGCGTCCAGCCGGCGGGCGGTGTCCGGGTCGAAGTGCTTCTCCACATGGATACGGCTACGGCTACGGCGCATCCACGCGTCGGTGAGCTCCCGGTAGGCGGGCCGGCGCGCGGCGAGCGTGTAGGTCGGTTACGGCCTCATGGGCTTGGTCAACGTCTCCTTCGACAACCCGGGAGGCGACGGCGCCGAACCGATCTTCGAGTGGATCCACAGCCTGGCGAGCTGGCGGCAGCGCCAGGGCATGACCGGCGGGGAGGAGAACCGTGACTCCGAGCTGATCCGCGAGTGGTTCGACGCCACCGGAGCGGTGGTCATGGGACGGACGATGTACGACTTGGGCGAGGAGTTCTGGGGCGACAACCCGCCCTTCAAGACTCCCGTCTCCGTCCTCACCCACCGCCCCCGGCCGACCCTCGTCAAGGAGGGCGGCACCACCTTCCCCTTCGTCACCGACGGCATCCACAGCGCCCTCGACCAGGCGAAGGCCGCCGCCGGGGACCGGAACGTCGATATCGCGGGCGGGGCGGACACGGTGCAGCAGTACCTCAGGGAAGGCCTCATCGACGAACTCCACCTGCACGTGGTGCCCGTGCTCCTCGGCGACGGCCTGCGGCTCTTCGACGGCCTGGGCGCCGAGCAACGCAACCTTGAGGCGGTCAGGGTGGAGGACACGCCCCTCGCCACCCACCTGAAGTACCGCTTCGTGAAGGACCGCTTGACCTTGTCGCAACGGCAACGTTTCTACTGGGGCCATGCGAATCGGAGAGCCTGCGGGTGGGACGACGGCGTCGAGGAAGGCTGTGCGGTGGTCGTTCGCGGCCCTGGTCCCGGGCGAGGTCCTGCTCATCCTTTGCCTGGCCGGGGGAGTGGCCATACCTCCGGCAGCGCGGCTGGCCATGGAGCCGGCCGTCCTCACGGTCCTGATCGCGGGGAGCGCTCTGCTCTCCCTCGACTACCGGCGCCACCGCCGCGAGGGTCTCGACCGCCACCCCGCCCTCCTCGCCGCGCTCGCCGACATCGTCCCGGCCCTCGTGCGCAAGCTGACCGCCCACGAGGTCTTCCTCTCCACCAGCTTCCTGCGCTGGGTGACCCGCCGCGGCCCGCACGGCGTACGCGACGGCGACCAGGCCGTCCCGTACGCCCCGGGCCAGACGGCGGTCATGTTCGGCTTCTTCTTCGTCTGCGTCGTCGAGACCGTGGCCCTCGCCTTCCTGATCCCCTGGCCCGTGGTGCACGCCGTCACCCTCGTGCTCGACATCTGGGGCTGCTACTTCGTCCTCGCCCTGCACGCCTCCTGCGTGGTCCGCCCCCATGTGATCGGCCCCGACGGCTCCCTGCGCCTGCGCTACGGCGCCCTGCTGGACATCCGCATCCCGGCCGGCCGCATCGCCTCGGTCCGCCAGGACCGCAAGTACCCCGAGAGCAAGCTGGGGGCCGTGGACGAGAACGGAGTCTGCGATCTCGCCGTCGGGGGCCAGACCACCGTCACGGTCGAACTGACCGAGCCCGCCCGCTACATACGCGCGCTGGGCAGGCCCGCCGAGGCCCGCACCTTCCGCTTCCACGCCGAAGACCCCGCCTCCGCGGTGGCAGCGCTGAGGTCGGCGTTGTCAGCGGTCCCGCCTGCCGTCGAGGCATGACCGACAGCGGCCCTAGCATGATCGGCATGACGGCTGACGGCTGACGGCTGACGGCTGACGGCTGACGGCTGACGGCTGACGGCGAGGAGCTGACCGGCGGCTCGGCGAACGCCGGAGCGGTCTTCCGCCGAGGCGAGCTGGTCGACCGCCCGGCGCCGCCCCACGCCCGCGCCCTCCACGCCCACCTGGTCGCGCTCAAGGACCACGGTTTCGACGCGGCCCCGACCCCGGTCACGCTCACCGACGACGGCCGCGAGCAACTGACCTTTCTCCCCGGCACCGTGGCCCTGCCGCCCTGCCGCCCTGCCGCCCTGCCGCCCTGCCGCCCTGCCGCCCTGCCGCCCTGCCGCCCTGCCGCCCTTCCCGCCCTGGGCGCTGACCGACACCGCCCTCGCCTCGGTGGGAAGCCTCCTGCGCCGCCTGCACGACGCCAGTGCGGCCGTGGGTGTCGCGGCTGACGTCGACTGGCCGACGGACGTTGCCGACCCGGCGGGAGGATCGGTCGTCTGCCACAACGACGTGTGCCCGGACAACGTCGTCTTCCGCGACGGCCGAGCCGCCGCCCTCATCGACTTCGACTGCGCGGCCCCGGGCCGCCCGGTGTGGGACCTCGCCATGGCCGCCCGCTACTGGGCATCCATGCTCGACCCGCAATCCGCGGAAGCCCTCTACCCCGCCGACCTCGACGCACCCGCACGCCTGCGCGTCCTCGCCGACGCCTACGGCCTGCCGCCGGGCGAGCGTGCCGAGTTGCCCGGGGTCATCGAGCAGGCCACCGAGACCTGCCGGGCCCTCGTCGCCCGCCGGGTCGCCGACGGTGACCCCGTCTACCAGCGCATGCTCGCCGAGCGCGGCGGCTGGGGACGGTGGGACCGCATCCAGGCCTGGCTGGCAGGCAGGCGCGACACGTTCACGGCCGCGTTGTCGGACTGAACCAGGCCCACTCTGCTACCGGCAGAGCGCGTCGATGTCCTCGACGTACGTTCGAACTCCACTGCGGCTGTTTCGGCCAGGGCCGGCGGCAGTGCGCGGTCGTCCACAGTCGTCTCTGTCACGCGCGCAGACCAGCCGCCGGCTATGACAACGGTCGCTCAGATGCCGCAGGTGGGAGCCGACCAGTAAGGGGAGGGGTCGAGCGCGACGTGGGTGTGGTCGTTGTGGCCGGGGTAGCCCGGCCCGAGGATCTCCGAGAAGCCGTGCGTGCGGGCCTGCTGGGCGAGGCGGCACAGGGTCGGGGAGCCGGTGAGGTCGGCGGCGTCGCCGTAGAGGTGGCGGCTGGTGGACGAGCCGCCGACGGCGTTGTTGCAGGCGTAGGAGCGGAAGCCGCTGGAGACGGTGAGCGGGGCGTCGCCGAGCGCGCGCCGCATGGCCTCCAGCTTCCACATGGTCTTCAGGGCGTTCGCCTTGGCGGTGGCCGCGGAGACGGCGCCGCCGGACCAGTCGGAGTTGCAGCGGTTGAGCTCGGCGTAGGTGAAGTGGATCGGGGTGCAGTCGGCGTCCTGGAGGGAGTAGAGCTTGCTGAAGGTCGCCGGTCCCGCGACTCCGTCGGCAGCCAGGCCGTACGCGGACTGGAACTTCTTGACGGCGGCGGTGGTGCGGGCGCCGTACTGGCCGTCGTAGGAGAGGCGTTCGCCGGAGGTGACCCAGCCCGCTACCCGGATCTGGAGCTGGGTGACATCGCTGCCGGAGGCGCCCTGGGAGAGGGTGCGGCTCCAGGTGTAGCACTCGTCGGCGTGCGCGGTGCCCGCGGTGGCGCCCACGCCCACCACGACACCGGACATGATCATGACAAACGCGGCTAGGGAACGTGCCATCCGTCTGAACATCCCGACCTCCGGGTCGTCGACTTCCGGTTGCTGTGACCACCGCCCTCTCGGCGGCGATCGCTGCCAAGCCTGAGGCCAAGTGCTACGCGCGTCAACGGCACGGCAGTGGCGAGGTGGTGAACGTCCACGGCTCCGGCCTGAACCGGCATGCGGCGAAAGGGAGTTGCTACGGTCCGATCATGCCGCGACTGGTGGACGTCCCCGGATACCCGCTCTTCTGGACCGCCTCGGCGGTCTCGGCGTTCGGCACCCAGATCTCGGGTCTGGCCCTGCAGATCCTCACTGCCGTCACGCTGAGCGCCTCCGCGACCGAGGTGGGACTGGTCAGCGCCGCCCGCTGGCTGCCGTACCTGCTCTTCGGGCTCCTGGCCGGAGTCCTGGTGGACCGCTGCCGCCGCAAGCCCATGCTGGTCGGCACGGATCTCGGGCGGGCGGTGCTCCTGGCCGCGATCCCGCTGCTCCACGCACTGGACCTGCTCAGCATCGCCACGCTGTGCTTGTTCGTCTTCGGGGTGGGGCTGTTGAGCCTCCTGTTCGAGGCGGCGAATCAGTCGTACGTCCCGCAGCTCGTGCCGAGGGAACTCCTGAACGCGGGGTACGCGCGTACCGAGCAGGCGAGTGCGGTGGCCGGCTCGACCGGTCCGCTGATCGCCGGAGTACTGATCAAGTACCTGGGCGCGCCGCTCGCCGTACTGCTGGACGCCCTCAGCTACCTCGTGTCCGGCCTGCTGCTCATGTCGGTCAAGGCCCATGACCCCCTCCCCGATCGCGGCAAGCGGCGTGGTCTGGGCAGCGAGCTGCGCGAGGGAGTGGCATGGGTCTACCACCACCGCACCCTGGCGCCCATCGCGCTGACCTCGCACGCGATGCTGCTCTTCAACACCATGGTGAGCACGGTGTTCGTCGTCTTCGCCCTGCGCGAGTTGAGGGTCGGGGACTTCGGGCTCGGGGCCACCTACGCGTGCGCGGGGGTGGGCGCGGTGCTCGGCGGGGCGCTCTCCGGGCGCGTCCTGGCAAGGCTCGACGTCGGCGTCACGCTGATCGTGTTCCGGGTGCTGGCGGCTGCGGGCTGGCTGCCGATTGTCCTTGCGGAGAAGGGGAGTTGGGCACTCCCGGCGGTGTCTTCGGCCTTCTTCCTGGTGTCCCTGGCCATCGCGATCGAGAGCCCGGTGGAACTGAGCTACCGGCAGGCGGTCACTCCGGAGCGGCTGCGGGGGCGGATGAACGCCACCATCCGGTCGTTCAACTGGGGGATGGTGGCGGTGGGAGCGCCGCTCGGGGGAGTGCTGGCCGACCAGGTCAGCTATCGGTTCGCCCTGTGGGTGGGGCTGTGCGGGGCGGTCCTTCAGGCGGTGGTGCTGGGGATTTCCCGGGTGCGGGAGGCGCGTGCATCGGATGAGGCGGAGGTGCCGCCGGAGGTCTGAGGACAGCCAAGGCTTCTCGCGACATGCTGGCCGCACTGGATTGCTGTCTGTATGGGTGACCAAGCCGGCGTCATGGCGACGCTGAGGAGAACCCCGACGGACTCGGCCGGGTGTACGCCCCGAAGCCGACGGGTGGACGCTGGTCATCGGCCCGTGGTGCGCTCCGTGCGACGGCGCGCCGACGAAGTGCTGCGGCTGTGGACGGGGTTGAGCGCACGGTAGGGCAAGGCTCAGGCGAGGCCGAGGACGCACTCCTCACCCTCGGGGAACGGAGGCTTTCGGGGTCAGCCCACTCGCCCTGACGGCACAGACGCCGGTGCGCGGCACCGGCGTACTGGCCCACGCCGCCAAGAGCGACCGGTCCGCCGTCGGTGCATGTGTGCCGGCGTTTCAGCCTTCTTCGTCGCGTCCCTCGTCGTCCACCCGCCGACGGCGCACCCGCTCGGCGATACCGCTGGAGAGCTTGCCCGTCACCGATCTGGCTCGGTTGAGGGTCTCGTTACGGAGGCGCAGCGCGGCGTTGACGCCCTCTGCCCCCGTCTCCAGCACGTTGTCCTTCGCCTCGGCGGCCGCGTCCGCCCATCGTCTGGCGTCCAAGGACTGTCGACCGTGCGCGATCCCGAGCCGCCCGTGGAAGTCAACGACGGCGAGGGCGACGTGGTTGCTCGAATGCACCACCGCTGGGGACGCGGTCGGGTGCAGCAGCACCTTCGTGTTGGCCGTGCCGACAGCCGCATCCACGCGGGCCATCAGATGCTCGGTGCTCCGTGAGATGAGTTCCATCCGGTTCTGCCGGGCAGCCCGAAGGGCGAGGCGATGCCGGTCGAGCTCATCCGGAGACGTATCCAGCACGCGGTCGAGTTCGAGCACGGCGATCGCGTCGTGCAACTGGAAGCAACGAGCCAGCACGGCGAGCCACTCCCGAACCGTGGACTCAGCCTCCTTGGACGCCTTGGCGAGATCACCGATCTTGGTCTTGTGCTCCATCTTCTCGGTGACCGCGTCGAGTTGACGCAAGGCATAGGCCTGGGTACGTGCGATCACCATCGATGTGGCCTGCACCTTCGACCACGTGACCTCGGAGACCCGGCCCACCTGCTCTCGGACGGTCATGGCCTCCCCGATGACGAAACCCGCGCCGATCATGTCCGCCAACACCGTGTCCTTCTGGGCGCGGAGCACGTCGTCGACCTTCTCGTCGATCGCGGCGAGATAGTCGGTGATCTCGTCCATCGTCTGCTGCATCGCAAGCTGTGCCATGAGCCCCGCGGCACCAGCCAGACGCGCCGGATTGGTCAGGAACGATGCGGGCGACCTCTCCAATTCGAGGAGTCCCTTGATCTTGCCGTTCTTTGTCAACACGGCACGGCTGACACCCGCATGCGAACCCTTCATCAGCCCGTACTTCTCGACAACTCGCGCGGACTGCTCGGACAACCTCACCCAACGACCCGACGCGGCTGCAATCTCGGAACCTGTCTGCGCGGCTCCCGCCACGGCATGAAGGGTGGAGCCGAGTCTTCCCAGTCCGAGGTCCTTCGACGGCAGTCCTTCGGAGAGGAGGAAGCGCTCGACAGCCGTCGGACTTCCGATGACCGCCAGGCCGTCGCCGTCGCTGATCAGCTGAATGTCGTCATCCATCGTCGGCTCCTGAAGTGACTCTTCGCAGTTGAGGTCGGGCGGCCCCTATAACACCACGGTCCAGGCCGGAGCCAAGGCACTCGGATCCGGCCGGAACCGACCGCACTCAGGAACCGAGTTTCGGGGCTCACTACCGCGGCGCACAGAAGTCGCGGGACGCCTCGAAGGTCTCCCGCGCCATCGACC
Organism: Streptomyces sp. P17; assembly: GCF_032436805.1. NCBI lineage: Bacteria > Bacillati > Actinomycetota > Actinomycetes > Kitasatosporales > Streptomycetaceae > Streptomyces > Streptomyces sp. P17. The sequence continues at coordinate 93,735 of NZ_JAVRBF010000005.1, forward strand.
CGCCGCCCCCCTCGTACTGAACCCACACCCAAGGTTCCAGATGCTCGGCCTGGGAGGCATCGCGCCCCCGCCACCACTTGCTGAGCGCCCGGACGATGACCTTGCCCTCCTGCTCCAGGCGGTCATGCGCCCGGCTCTTCTCCGAGTACCGCTCGTCGGAGAGGCCGTCGATGGGTGGGGGAGGGGTGCGGTCGGTCTCGACGTACAGGGAGACCTGGTCGTGCTCAACCCCCTCGCCGGGACTGCTGAGCCCCGTCACATGCCGCACCGCGGCCCGCTCGGTACGGCTCCCGTACCGAGCGACCGCGGCCTTGAACCGCTCCGCGCTCTCGGGATCCGCGATCAGCGCGGCGGCCGTTTCGGTGGTGTGGGCGGGGTAGACCTGGATGCCTTCACACGCTTCGGTGGCTTTGTCGGTGCCGCAGCCGGTCACAGCAGCAGGAGCACGACGACCGGTACCCCCACCGCACGACGAAGCTCCCCCATACCCCAGCCCACCATCTGCCGAACGACTGAACGATCTTGAGGATCCTAGACGTCCCGCTCTGCCCGCACGATCCGCGCCGCCGCGACGAGGTTCTCCAGCGCCGCGCGGGCCTCCGGCCAACCCCGCGTCTTCAGACCGCAGTCGGGATTGACCCACAACCGCTCGGCGGGAATCGCCCGCAACCCGGTCCGCAGCAGATCAGCCGCCTCCCGCACGCTCGGAACACGCGGCGAGTGGATGTCGTACACCCCCGGCCCCGCCTCCCGCGGATACCCGTGCGCGGCCAGCTCACGGGCCACCTGCATATGGGAGCGGGCGGCCTCCAGGCTGATGACATCGGCGTCGAGATCGTCGATGGCCCGCACGATGTCACCGAACTCGGCGTAGCACATGTGCGTGTGGATCTGGGTGTCCGGCCGAACCCCGCTGGTGGTGAGCCGGAACGCCTCCGTCGCCCAGGACAGATACCCCGGCCGGTCGGCGGCGCGCAGCGGCAGTGTCTCGCGCAGCGCGGGCTCGTCGACCTGGATCACCGAACTGCCCGTCGCCTCCAGGTCGTTCACCTCGTCGCGCAAGGCGAGCGCGACCTGCCGTGCGGTCTCGGCGAGCGGCTGGTCGTCCCGGACGAAGGACCAGGCGAGCATGGTGACCGGTCCGGTGAGCATCCCCTTGACGGGGCGGCCGGTGAGCGATTGGGCGTACGTCGTCCAGCGCACCGTCATCGGTTCCGGACGGGAGATGTCGCCGGCCAGGACCGGCGGGCGGACGTAACGGGTGCCGTAGGACTGCACCCAGCCGTGCTGCGTGGCGAGATACCCGGTGAGCTGCTCGGCGAAGTACTGGACCATGTCGTTGCGCTCGGGCTCACCGTGCACCAGGACATCGAGCCCGGCCTTCTCCTGAAAGGAGATCACTTCCTGGATCTCGGCCCGGATGCGCTCCTCGTACGCGGCTGTGTCGATCCGGCCAGCCCGCAAGTCGGCCCGTGCGGAGCGCAGTTCGCCGGTCTGCGGGAAGGAGCCGATGGTGGTCGTCGGCAACAGGGGCAGGCCGAGCAGGGCACGCTGCGCGGCCGCGCGTTCGGCGTACGGCTGGGATCGGCGGGCGTCTGCCTCGGTGACCGCGGCGGCACGGGCCCGTACGTCCGGGTCGCGGGTGATGGGGGAGTGGGCGCGGGAGGCCAAGTCAGCTCGGTTTACGGCGAGTTCGGCGGCGATGGCGTCGGTGCCGCGGGTCAGGCCCTTGGCCAGGGTGACGATCTCGGCGGTCTTCTGACGGGCGAAGGCGAGCCAGCGCAGGATCTGCGGCTCGATGTCCCGTTCGGCCGCGGCGTCGAGAGGGACGTGGAGGAGGGAGCAGGACGCCGATACGTCGACGCGGTCGGCCAGGCCGAGGAGGGTGCCCAGGGTGGTGAGCGAGGTGGCCAGGTCGTTGACCCAGATGTTGCGGCCGTTGACGACTCCGGCGACCAGCCGCTTGCCCGGCAGTCCGCCCACGGCGGCGAGGGCGTCGAGGCTTGCCGCGTCCGTGAAGTCGAGCGCGAGTCCGTCGACCGGGGCCTTGGCCAGCACCGGCAGCGCCTCGCCGAGGGCGCCGAAATAGGAGGCGACCAGCAGCTTCGGCCGGTCGGTGAGCGCGCCGAGGCCACGGTAGGCACGTGCGACGGCGTTGAGGTCGGCCGGGGTGCGGTCCTGGACGAGGGCGGGCTCGTCGAGCTGAACCCACTGCGCTCCCGCAGCGCGCAGGTCGGCGAGGACCTCGGCGTACACCGGCAGCAGCCGGTCCAGCAGGGTGAGGGGATCGAAGCCCGCGGCGACTCCCGGAGCGGGCTTGGCGAGGAGGAGGTAGGTGACGGGACCGACGAGGACGGGCCGGGCGCTCAGGCCGAGCGTGAGGGCCTCCTTCAACTCGCTCACCTGCTTGCCGGAGTCGGCGGTGAACACGGTGTGCGGGCCCAACTCGGGGACCAGATAGTGGTAGTTCGTGTCGAACCACTTGGTCATCTCCAGCGGGGCGACGTCCTGCGTGCCGCGCGCCATGGCGAAGTACCCGTCGAGAGGCTCGGCCTGGAAGGCGGCCCGGTGGCGATCGGGGATCGCGCCCACCATGACGGTGGCGTCCAGGACATGGTCGTAGAACGAGAAGTCGCCGGTGGGGACCTCGTCGATGCCGGCTTCGGCCAGCTGCCGCCAGGTGCCGCGCCGCAGCTCGGCGCCGGTGGCGCGGAGGGCGTCGGCGTCGACGTGGCCCTTCCAGTAGCTCTCGACGGCCTTCTTCAACTCCCGGTCCGGGCCCTGCCGGGGGTAGCCGTACACGGTGGCCTGCGCAGCCGGGGCTGCGGATGTGGTGGTCACGGAGATCTCCTTCGCGAGATGAATCCCTGAGATCCCGGGGACGGGACGAGAGCGCGAAGGGGAGACGGACCGGGCGGGAAGCGAAGGGTGTCGCGCCGCCTGGTATGTGTCGCCGACCCGCCCGCGAGGTCACCGGGATGTCCGCGCACGAGTGGTCCGCGCGCGGGCAGATGGCAGGTCTTCGGACTCGCGGGCACGTCCTCCTCGGGAGGACACCTACTGGCCGTCGCTTCCCAGACCCAGTTCGTCGGGCCCAGTGCGGATGACGGCGGTCGTTCCCACTCACCGCTGCGGGGCAGTCCCGGATTCTCACCGGGTTCCCTCTTACGACGCATCCCGCCTGGCGGACGGGGCGAACCAGCTGCACCGGCCAGCGTACGGGGCTGTCGAGGGGGTGCGCGGGTGAGGCCTGGTATTCGGATGGTGAGGTGAGACACGCCCGGGCGGAAGCGGTGGAGTTCGGGGGAGACACCGACCCACTAATTGATACTTCAAGAGTTTCGGGGGAGGATGGCCGGGCCGAGGCGGGGTCCGTCGCTTGAGGAGCCTTCATGAGCAGTGCCGAATTTCCCGAGGTCATGACGGTGTCGGGCGCCGTGCGCGGGCGTCGCGAGGCGGGCCTGGCGGTCTTCCGCGGCATTCCGTATGCGCAGCCGCCGGTCGGAGAGGCACGTTTCGCGGCTCCGCGGCCGGTGAGGCGCTGGGACGGCGTGAGGGAGGCGTACTCCTTCGGCCCGCCGCCCCCGCAGGAGCCGTTCGGTCCTGAGGCCACGCCTGTGGGCACGACAGCCGCCGGGGACGACTGGCTGACGGTCAATGTGTGGACGCCGGAGGCGGATACGGCCGCCCGCCGCCCGGTGATGGTCTGGATCTACGGCGGCGCCTACAAGTTCGGCTCAGCCGACGACCCCGCCTACGACGCCGGCCGCCTCGCACACGACGGTGACCTGGTCGTCGTCACCTTCAACTACCGGGTCGGCATTGAGGGGTTCGCCCGCATCGAGGGCGCCCCGGCCAACCGTGGTCTCCTTGACCAGGTCGCGGCCCTGGAGTGGGTGCGGTCGAACATCTCCGCCTTCGGCGGCGACCCCGACCAGGTCACCGTCTTCGGTGAGTCGGCCGGCGCCGGGTCCATCGCCGCGCTGCTGACGATGGACACAGCGCGGGGCCTGTTCCGGCGGGCCATCGTCCAGAGTGTGCCGGGCACGTTCTTCTCGGACGAGTTGGCCGTGGACATCGCCGGAGCGATCGCCGGGGAGCTGGGGCTGCGGCCCACGGTGGCCGACCTGTCCGGCGTGGACCCGCGCAAGCTGCCCGAGGCGGGGGCCGTGCTGGGCGGGCGGATGCGTGCGTACGGGCACCGCTGGGGCGCGGTCGCCCAGACCCCGACGCCGTACTCGCCGGTCGTCGATGGAGAGGTCCTGACCCGGTCGCCGTGGGAGGCGCTGGCCGACGGCACCGCGCGCGACGTGGAGCTGATCGCCGGCCACAACCGGGACGAGTACCGGCTCTTCCTCCTGCTCGGCGGTCTGCTCGGGCGGGTGGACGACAGCCTCGCCGCGTCAGCCCTGAACTGGTTCGGGCCGGCACCGGATGCCGAGCGGTCCTATCGCGCCGCCTTCCCTGACGCCTCGGCGGAGCACCTCTTCGAACTCGTGCAGTCCGACTGGCTGTTCCGCATGCCCTCCCTGCACCTCGCCGAGGCCCACGTGGCCGGTGGCGGTCGGGCGCATGTCTACGAACTCACCTGGTCCGCCCCGGCGGGCGGCGGCGCGCTGGGCGCCTGCCACGGCCTGGACGTGCCACTGACCTTCGGTGTCTACGGCGGCCTCGGCGCCCTGCTGATCGGGCCCACGCCCTCCCCGGAGACCGAGGCGCTGTCCGCCCGTATCCGCTCCGCGTGGACGGCTTTCGCCACGACCGGCGACCCGGGCTGGCCCGCCTACGACACCGAACGGCGTCTTGTCCAACTCCTCGACACCGAAGCCCAGGTCGCCGCCTACCCGGAGGAGACGTCCCGCCGGCTCTGGGAAGGGCACACGTTCACCGCACTGCCGCTGACGACCTACCCCGCTCCGGCTTCGAAGTCCTCCACGAAGTAGCTGTCGTGCCGGATGCGGAACCGCTTGAGCTCCTCACCGCTCGAGATCGAGGTGTACGCGCGGCGGCCGAGCCTCAGCCCCTAGGTGCTGTATAGTCGATCATGAGCTGGTCGCCGTTCATCACGGCGCTCCGGTACTGCGTCGGTGGTCCAAGGAAAGACATCCCGCTTCCTGCGGGGAGATGCAGGTGCAAGGCCTGCCCGGCGCTCGGATCTCCGGCCCGTCCCGAACATCGGGGCGGGCCGGACGCGTTGACGGCTGGTCTCAGCTTCGCTCGGGTGAGTTGATCGCGACGAGTTCGACTTCGAAGCCGTCGTCGTTCTCCAGGTAGGCGGCGTAGTGCTGTCCGCCGCCGGCGTATGGGTGCCGCTCGGGGAACAGCAGGTGCCAGCCGTGATGGGCCGCGTCCGCCGTCAGCTTGTCGACCGTGGGGGCGTCTTCGACGTGGAAGGCCAGGTGATTGAGTCCCGGGCGCCGGCGGTCGTGCTGTGCGGCGGTGAGGTCCGGGGACTGCTCGACGACCAGATAGGTCGCGCCGAGCCGCCAGCTGCGTCCGCCCTCCCAGCTCTGGAAGGGGTCGTAACCCAGTGCCTCCAGCAGCCAGCCGAGCGAGGCGAGGGCGCGGTGGAGGTCCGGCACCCACAGCTCGACGTGGTGCAGCGCGCCGTGCGTTGGCCGGCTCATGCGGCGACTCATGGTGTCCGTCAGGTCCTCTCTCAAGCTGGACGGCTGGAAGTCCGTCTCGCCCGCACGGCCGCTCACCTCGATGACCGTATTGCCGTTCACCCTGTACGAAGACGGTGAACGCGTCGGCGAGGGCACCCTGCGCTTCCCCCTCACCACCGGCCTGCTGCCCTTCCTGGCGAGCTTCCGCTTCCCACGAGCGGCCGCCCCCGCCGCCGCTCCCGATCCGGCGTCACGGTGGGACGGCACCCCGGGGCACACGGAGGTCTGGTACACCACCCTCACCGATCCGGCCACCGGCAGCGGGGTCCGGCTGCACCACGAAGTGGTGGCGCCCACCGACGGTTCCGGCGCCTACGCCCATGGCTGGGTGGCCGTCTTCCCCAAGGACGGTCCCGTCGAGCACGCACGCTTCGGCCCCGTACCGTGGACGGCCCCTCGGCAGGGCTTCCTCGCCGAGGACGTCAGCGCGCTGCCCGGCCGGCTGGCGGGCTCGGCGGGTTCCTTCACCTGGGAGCTCACCGAGACGCCCCAGGGCGCCCCGGTCCACACGTTCCCCCGCTGGTCGTGGCGCCGCCCCTGGCTGCCGGCCAGCCAGATGCTGCCCGCCGCCCGCTGCCTGTACACCGGCACCGTCCGCTACGGCGCGGCCGAACTGCGGCTGGAGGAGGCGGTGGGCGCGAGCGCGAGGATCTACGGCCATGGCAACGCACGGCGCTGGGCCTGGCTGCACGCGGATCTGGGCGGCGGCGACGTGCTGGAGATCATCGCCGCGGTGTCTTCACCGACCTCTACCGGCACGGCGGCGCCACACTCGCGCTCGGCAACCCGCCGCTGGTCCCGCCGGTGGGCCGCGCGGTCGGCGGCACCACGGTCGTCAACTCCGGCACCTGCTACCGCACACCCGACCATCTCGTGGCCCGCTGGCGCAGCCGGTACGGATTCGCCGCCGCCGAGGGCTTCGACACCTACCTGGACGAGGTGGAACGCACCCTGCGCGTGGCCCGACAGCCGCTGGACGTGATCGGCGCCAATGGGAGGCTCGCCCTGGCCGGAGCGAAGGAGCTCGGCTGGAGCGTGGCGCCCCTGCGCCGCAACGCGCCCGGCTGCAAAGGCTCGTGCCAGTGTGTCGTCGGCTGCCCCACCGGCGCCAAGCAGAGCGTCCAACTCTCCGTGCTCCCCGACGCCTGCGCGTCCGGCGCCCGGATCGTGACGGGCGCCCGCGTACGGCGCATCCTCACCGACCCCGACCGGCCGGGTGGCCCGCGCGCCGCCGGGTACTGGCCCTCCGCCCGGACGGCAGCGCGCTGGAGATCCTCAGCTTGCTGGTGGTGGTCGCCGCGGGCGCCCTGCAGACCCCGCCGCTGCTGCGCCGCTCCGGTCTCGGCGGACACCCCCGCACGGGCCGGAACCTCAGCGTGCACCCGGCCATCAGTGTCGCGGGCCGCTTCAGCCGTCCGGTCACCGACGGCAAGGGCGTACTGCAGAGCGTCGGCGTGGAAGAGCTGCACGCCGACGGCATCCTGATCGAGGCGACCGCGGCTCCACCGGGCATGACCTCGTTCGTCCTGCCGGGCGTGGGCCAGACCCTGCGCCGCGAACTGGAGACCACCGCACACCTCGCCACCCTCGGCGCCATGGTCGCCGATCGCCCTCGGGCCGGGTCCTGGGCCGCGAGCGCACGCTCCCTGCGCTACGACCTCGCCCCCCGCGACGCCGGCCGCCTCCTGCGGGCCCAACGAGCCATGCGCCGCCTGCTGTTCGCCGCGGGCGCGGAGGAAGTCCTCACCGGCGTCCCGCACGCCCCCGCGCGCGAACACCCGACCAACTGGAGGCGCTGCTGGACACGGTGACGGCACGCCGGCTGCACATCTCCGCGTTCCACCCCACGGGCACGGCAGCCGCCGGCGCAGACCCCGAACACTCACCGACCGACCCGGAGGGCCACCTCCGCGGCGTCCACGGCATCCTGATCACCGATTGGCTCGGCACTGCCCAGCTGCCCTGAGGTCAATCCCCAACTGAGCATCATGGCAACGGCCCTGGCCATCACGGACCGCTTTGTGAGGCGCGGGTGAGAGCAGGCCCGCCGGCGTATCGGGGGAGTCGGAGGGATTGTCAGTGGTGGCTGGCAAGATCGTCGTATGACCGAACGTGTGGATGAGCTGCTGGAGCCCGGTAACGGATGGGCGGACCGGATCCGGGATCGGGTGAGCGAGCTGTCGCCGGAGCTGACCGCTCTGGTGCTGCATCTTGGGCAGGCGGGCAGTTTCTGGGACTGGCACTACAAGGTCGACGCCGCCTGGAAGCGGCAGACCAAGGCGTTGCTGAAGGCGAGCGGCGCACGGCAGCTGGTGGCGGAGGCGATACGGGCGCTGGCGGCCGGCGGCTCCCTGCACGACTGCACCGACCCGAATGTCACGTGGGAGGAACTCTGGGCGAAGTCGGACCGGACGCCCACCCGCGACCTGGCCAACGGCTTCGCCCTGGCCGCCGGATACCTGGCCCGTGGCGCCGCGCCGTCCGAACTCCAGGACTTGGTCGACGACTTGGTGACGGTGGCGCGCAAGAACGCCTTCGTCCTCGACGGCTACTACAAGCGGGACGACGAGCTGTCCGGGGCCGTGTTCACCGCGCTCGCCGACCTGTCGGCCATGGAAGCCCTGTGGACCCTGCACCGCGAGGTCCAGCCCGGCGCCCACTCCCACCGGCACCTGGCGAAGATGGTCAGGAAGACCGCCGCCCGCCTCGGTGTTCCGCCCCACCAGGTGGAGGAGCGGACGGTGCACACGCACGGCGTCGGCGAGGACGGCACCCTGCGACTGGGCTGGATCGGCCGCGGCGCGGTCTGGCTCAACATTCCCTACGAGGCCGTCATCACCGTCTCCGAAACGGGCCGGGTCAGCGTGGACTGGATCGACGTCGACGAAGGCGGGACCACCACCCGCACCGTCGCGCCCTTCCGCTCGCCCACCGGATTCAAGACCAAGTACCTGCCCCACAACGTCGACGCGACCCGGCTGCTGGCCGGCAAGATCGAGGACACGCTCTGCGCCGAGCGCCGCCGCCTGCATGCGCTGCTGCACGAGGACCGCGTATGGCCGCATGCCGAGTGGGCCCGCTACTACCGCGATCACCCGCTCACCGGCATCTTCGCCCGCGCCCTCGTCTGGGAGTACGAGACGGGCGAGGGCACGTGGACAGCGGGGCTTCCCCACCAGAAAGGCTGCCTGGCTCTCGACGGAGGCATCGTCGACATCACGGGCACCACACGCGTACGGCTGTGGCACGCCAAGCGGGCAACACCCACCGAAATCACAGCCGTTCGCACCTTCCTCGCCGGAAGCGGAATCCAGCAACCGTACGACCAGCTCCGGGAAGGAGCTTAGTGGTGGCAGCGTCGCTTGCAGAGATCACAGCCTTGTTGGGCGAACCCCGGTTCAACTGGTCGGATCCGGCTCCGTGGACCGAACTGGAGCGGGAACTCGGTATCGGATTCCCGGCGGACTTCCGTGAAATTGTGGACGCCCACGGTTCCATCGAGGTCAAACGGGCAGTTGTATCTGACGCACCCCGCCAGTCGTCTTCTGCACAGTCTGGGAGACAACATCAGGGGAGATCTCGAACTCTGGCGCGACGAGGACATGGTCGAGTTCCTGCCGAGTCCGGTGGGATCGAATCCCGGTGAGCTGATACCCGTGGCGTCGGCCACTACGGGGGAAACCGTCTTCCTCCGCATCCCTGATGATCCCTCCTCGCCCTGGCGAGTCGTGGTCCAGGAATCCGGCAGTCCGGCCCGGACCCTCAAGGAGATGAGGTTCAGCGACTGGTTGCTGGACTACCTCAAGGGCAGGGACGTGACGCTGTGTTCCCACAACTTCGCGCCTGACGGCCCGTTTTACGAGTTCCTGCCCTGAAGATGAACACGGTGGGCCGGTCACTCCCCATCCCGCGTGTCTTGGGTGATCGGAGGGCGACCGGCCGACTTCTTCGTGTCATCTGCCGGTAGGGCGGCCGGACAGGGCGAGGGGAGACTCTCTGCCACGTAAAGGATCAAGCGCAGAAGGGGGCCGCACGTGAGCGTGCAGCAGTACGACGAGATCGGCGAGGCATTCGAGGGGTTCAAGTCCCTGCCGCTGATGCGTTACGGGGAGGTGCCGAGCTTCCTGGGCATGGTCGGGGACGTGAGCGGCAAGTCGGTTCTCGACCTGGCCTGCGGCACCGGGTTCTACAGCCGGGAGTTCAAGCGGCGCGGCGCCACGGACGTCTTCGGCGTCGACATCTCCGTCGAGATGATCGCCGCCGCGCGGGAGATCGAGCAGCGTGATCCGCTGGGCGTGGACTACGAGGTCGGTGACGTGATCGAACTGCGGCCCCTTGACCGTCGTTTCGACATCGCGCTGGGCGTGCAGTGCCTCAACTACGCCGAGGACATCGCGGCGATGGAGCGGATGTGCCGCAACATCCACCAAAGCCTGGTGCCGGGTGGCGAGTTCTTCGTGCTCGCCCAGAAGCCCGACTACCAGTTCGACTGTGCGTCCCTGGACCGGTACGGGTTCCGCTGCGAGCCGGCCGGCGAGGAGATCGAGACCGGTCCGCGGGTACGGGTCACAGCCCTCCTGGACCCGCAGCCGATCACCATCGTCAGCTCGGCCCCGCGCCGCGAGGTCTACGAGAAGTGCCTGCGGGCGGCCGGGTTCAGCGCGGTGGAGTGGGTTCCGCTGCAGGTGTCCGAAGCCGGCATCCGTGAGTACGGCGAGGACTTCTGGGCGGACCTCCGCACGAGCCCGCCGCTGGAGATGCTCCGCTGCCGGGCCTGACCTGCTGCGGTCGGCTGCGTTTGGCCGACGGCCCGCCGTGTGTGCAGGCGTCGGCGGGGCGTCGGTGCCGATGGCGTGGGCCGGCGGCTTGGCGTAGACCCTCGTGCCGCGCGCTCTAGGCCCGTACTTCGCAGGTCGCCGAAAAGGTTCTCCGCATCGGCCTCACGGCGTCCGATCTCGACCGGGCCGGACCGAGACGGCCATCGCTGCTGCGGTTCCGACCGGCGAGCGATCAGCTACGACCGCTTGGTCTTCACGATCGGGTGACCTGCGAAGTACGGGTCTAGGGCTCGACGGCGGAGGCGGCCACCACGGACGACAGCAGGCCCGGGAACCGCTCCTCCAGCTCGTCCGCGCGGAGCGTGTTCATCTTCGTCGTACCGACGTAGTACTGCCGGATCACGCCCGCCTCCCGCAGCACGTTGGAGTGGTGCGTCAAGGTCGACGTCGAAACCGGGGTGTCAAAGGTGCCGCAGCTCTTTTCGCCGTCGGCCCGGGCCAGCTGGGACACGATCATCCGCCGCACCGGATCCACCAGCGCCTCCAGAACCTGCTGGAGCGAGACCGCCGCCGGATCGGGGTGCTCCACCGTCCGGGCGGCGGCACGAGGGCGGGCCACGGTGACTCCTTGGGATGACGCGACACGGCCAGGCCATCGTACGACCGCGATCGAATCTTCCCCCGACCGAGTGGCCGGGTGCACGGCTCGGCGCGCGCTCGGGGCGGAGTAGTGCCAGCGTGGCCACATGGAGCACCTGTCAGGGTGGCGGTCACGGAAGGTGAGCGGACGGCGATGGCACGGGCAATCTGGACTGGCGTGATCACGTTCGGGCTGGTGAGCGTGCCCGTCGGCCTTTACACCGCGACCGAGGACCACACCGTCCACTTCCACCAGCTCCAGCGGGGCACCGCGGACCGGATCCGCAACCGGCGCGTCAACGAACGCACCGGCAAGGAAGTCGACACCGACGACATCGTCAAGGGTTTCGAGGTCGACGAGGGTGAGTACGTCATCGTCGAGCCCGACGAACTCGACGAGATCGCGCCCGGCCGCTCCCGGACACTCGACATCAGCGCTTTCGTCGACCTGGCCGAGATCGAGCCGGTCTACTTCGCCCGCACCTACTACCTCGCCCCACGCGGCAAGGAGTACCTGAAGATCTACGAGCTGCTGCGGGCAGCGCTCGCCAAGACCAACAGAGTGGGTATCGCCACCTTCGTCATGCGCAACAGGCAGTATCTGACCGCGCTTCGCGCGGAGGACAAGGTTCTCGTCCTGCAGACCCTGCACTGGGCCGACGAGGTCCGCGACCCGCGCCAGGAGCTGCCCGAACTTCCTTCGGGCCGGGCGGGCAAGGGCAAGGAGATGGACGTCGCCCTTCAGCTCATCGACGCCCTCAGCAGTCCGTGGGACCCGAAGCAGTACCACGACACCTACGCCGACAAGGTCCGCGAGCTCGTCCGCGCGAAGGCGGAGGGCAAGGAAGTCGCGCTGGCCGAGGAGGCACCCGAGGCGACCAACGTCATTGACCTGATGGAAGCCCTTGAGGGCTCTCTGGAGCGAGCGCGCGGCGCAGGAGGCGCCGGGAGGAGGAAGGCCGCCGGCCGCTCATCGGTTTCGAAGAAGGGCCGCGCTGCAAGAGGCGGCGGAAAGCGGGAGTTGGAGGGGCTGAGCAAGGCGGAGCTGTACCAGCGGGCCACCGAGCAAGGCGTGTCCGGCCGCTCCAAGATGAGCCGCGAGCAACTCATCGAGGCTCTCGCCAAGGCCGGGCGCCGGGGGAGGAAGCGCGCCGCCTGAGCGCCATCATGCGGAATGCGCATGCTTCATGAGCTCTGCGGGCTGGAGTTCCCGTCGTGGGTATGAGCCTCGATGATCGAGTCCGGTCCGCGGTGGCCGCGCTCCTGCACGCGACCGGCGAGTCGCAGACGGAGCTCGCTGCCGCCCTCGGAGTGAGCCAGGCGCAGGTGAGCCGCCGTCAGTCCGGTACGGCCGCATGGAGTCTGGCCGACTGCGACGCGGTCGCCGCGCACTACGGCATCGACGTCCTGGAACTCCTCGCGGGTCCCACCCGGGCCTCGGAGGCCCTGCCGGAGGGGCGCCGCCGCGCATCCGGCCGCCCCGTCGCCACGGCACGCGCCGCCGCCGTACAGGACGGGGGAGCACGGTGACGAACTTCGACGCGATCGACGCCCTGCTCGCCGAGGCCAGGAAAGAGGTCCCGCTGCCACCCGCCGAGGAGCGGCGTTCCCTGCGCGAGGGACTGAATGTCTCTCGGCCCCAGTTCGCGCAGGCGCAGGACGTCAGCCCGTCGACGGTCGCGGGCTGGGAGTCCGGACGCGATCCCAGCGGTGAAGTGCGGGAGAAGTACGCCTATTTCCTCAACGGCGCCCGGGACAAGCTGGCCGCGGCCGTGGCCGAGGAGGCTCCCGCGGAGGAGCCCGCGGACGCTCACCAGGAGTCCGGCGACGACGACGTCGTCGTCACCCTGGCCGCGGTCGAGTCCTGTGTCCTGTGCGGGGAGCCGGCCCGCCACCAGGTCGCCGTTTCCCGCAGCACCTGGATCCCGCGGAATGCGGCGCCGCCGAGCCCGCACCGCAGCCCGAGCCCCGTCGGCAGGCCCCCGTCGGCAGGCAGGACAGCCCCCTGCACCCGGCGTCAAGGTCGTGCCCGTCGGCCCTCGTCTGAAGGCCGCCGACGACCTGGACCTGATCGGCTCGGCCGTCGCCGCCGCGCCGGCCGAGCACGCGGGCGACGTGGAGGCGGCGACCCAGGCCCTGCCGTGTACACCGCGAACCCTGGGAAGGCGCAGCTGCTTTGAGTGGGCGTGATGGGGTTACTCGGCGCGGTATGGCGAAGCTGCATCTTCCAGGTCGTAGGGAACACCACGGCTCTGATCAGGGCCCGGCCCATGGAAGGGTGTCGCCCGAGGAAGCGGGCCCGGACCGGCAGGTCGAGGAGGCGGCGCCCGAGTCGCCGACGAAGCTGCCGAGGCGGGCCTGGGGCGCGGTGCTCAAGGGCAGCCTGAAGGAGTTCAAGGACGACGAACTGGCCGACCGGGCCGCGGCGCTGACCTACTACGGCGTGCTGTCCCTGTTCCCGGCGCTGCTGGTGCTGGTGTCCCTGCTGGGCATCGCCGGCAAGTCGGCGACGGACAAGGTGCTCGAGAATCTCCAGGAGCTCACCCCCGGCTCCGCGCGGGACATCATCACCCGCGCCGTGGAGCAGTTGCAGAACAACGCCGGCACCGGATCGGTGATGGCCCTGGTCGGCATCGTGCTGGCGGTGTGGGCGGCCTCCGGCTATGTGGCGGGATTCATCCGTGCCGCGAACGCCGTCTATGACATGCCGGAAGGCCGGCCGGTGTGGAAGATCCTGCCGGTGCGGGTGGCGGTCACCGTGGTGCTGATGGTGATCGCGGTGGCCTGTGCGCTGATCGTGGTCTTCACCGGTGGTCTGGCCAGTCAGGCCGGACAGGCGCTCGGGATCGGGGACACGGCGCTGACGGTGTGGTCGATCGCGAAATGGCCCGTCCTGGTCGTCCTGGTCACGTTCATGATCGCCATCCTGTACTGGGCGACCCCGAACGCCAAGGTCAAGGGCTTCCGGTGGATCACTCCCGGCAGCTTCCTGGCCCTGGTGATCTGGCTGGCCGCCTCGGCCGGCTTCGCGTTCTACGTCACCAACTTCGCCTCGTACAACAAGACTTACGGCACCATGGCCGGCGTCATCGTCTTCCTCGTCTGGCTGTGGATCAGCAATCTCGCGATTCTGCTGGGCCTGGAGTTCGACGCCGAGACCGTGCGCCAGCGCGCCATCGCGGGCGGGCATCCGCCGGACGTCGAGCCCTACACCCAGCCCCGGGACACGAGGAAGTGGGACGAGGAGGACGTGCGCCGCCTGGACGAAGGCTGACCCCGGGGTCGTCCTGGTCGCCGGCGGCGCCCGCAACTACCTGGCCACCAACAACATCACCAGCAACCTCGCCCTCAGGGTCGTCCTCGACGCGTCCTCCACCGGCACGAGGATCCTCTACAGCGCGCAGAGCTCGCAGCTGCGGGCGCACACCAGCGACTACGCACTCGTAGCCACGCCTTGAGCAGCGAGTGACGCAGGGCCGCGGTTCGGCCCCGGACTCGTCCGGGGCCGTTCGCGTGACTGGAGTCAGCCTCCGACCGCCTGCCCGCTCATACGCGGCCGACGGCGACGAGATAGCGGAGGTCGACGTACAGATTGGCCTGCGACGCGGCCTGGAACTCGGTCTGGATCGTCTCGTTGCCGCCGACCCACCACACGTAGCTGGCATCCGGCCGGCCGCGGAAACGCTCGTTGACGGTGATGCGGTTGCCGGGTTCGGTCGCCCCGTCCGAGCCGCCGCTGGCGGTGGAGTCCGACCAGAGCTGCAGCCTGCGGTTGACGACCGAGTGCCATTGCGAGCCCGGCGCGTCCAGCAGTTCATCCACGATGATCGAGATCCAGCCCTGACTGTCCGCTCCACCGAGCGCGGTGGCGAAGTACCAGTCGTAGCGGTAGTCGACCGTGGTCCGGAACTCGAAGTCGCTGAAGGCCGGCAGGCGGAACGGCCCGCCCATTTCCGCGGTGCCGCCGGCGGCGCCGGTCGTGAAGTAGATCCCCAGCCCGACATGGGCTTCACCGCTGTCCAGGTTCACCGTCGACGTGTGGCCGGGCGTTGCGGTGCCCCGCCGCCATGGCCACGGTCGCGCGAACAGCTGAAGGTCGGCCGCCTCCGCGTCGGACGGAGGCGCGTACTCCGGCGCGCGCCGCATCGTCGCGCGCACCTTGTCCTGCCACGCGGAGACCGCCTCGGCGTCCGACGAATCGGCCCGCACCGATGTTGCCGCCTCGATGAGCGCCGCGTTGAGGTGCGCGCGATCGTCCCTTTTCTTGATCTCCCGCTCGAACTCCGCGGTCCTGGCATCGGTCAGCGCCGCCAGCGAATCGCCGGGGATTTTCACCTCGTTGGAATGGCCGGACGCGGCCTCGTACATGGTCATGGAATTCCCCCCTGCTCGATCAGAAACCGCGCACAGCGGTCTCTCCTCGCGGTCCCACCGTAGGGCGCCGGGTGCGCCGACGGGAGGGTCTGGGCAGCTATCGACCGGGTCTCGCCGGAGGTGGTGACGGAGGAGGCTGGAGGCGTCTGGTGAGCATGATCGTTCTGGGCCGAGGGGCCACCGGGAGCAGCCCCTGTCTCAGGTCGCCGTTGCGGTGTGTCATGCGACTGGGACCTCCTCCAGCGGCCGGGCGGACTCATGTGACCGTTTGGGCAGCAACAGCGGCGTGGCGAGCAGGAGAACGCCCGACATGGTGATCGCGGCGAGCGGGCTGGTGAGTGTGGCGAGCATGCCCCAGATCACCATCAGGGCAGCTTGCAGAAGTCTGCTGATGGCGCTCCATGTACTGAGGACTTGGGCGGTGTGATCCGCGGGAGTCCGGCGCAGGCGTTCTGTCGCGTAGATGGGGTTGAAGATGCCCATGCAGGTGATCAGCAGGCCCTCGACGATGATCACGGTGAGGAGTCCTGGGATGCCGGGGCGGACGAACATGAGCCCCAGTGGGAAGAGTGATCGAAGCCAGCCGGAGACGATCATGACCCGTTGCCGGCCGTAGCGGGTCACGAGGCGCCCGGAGAGGTGGGCGCCCACGAAGCCGCCAAGTGCCGGGATGCCGAAGGCGAGGCCGAACTGCCAGGCCGGGAAGTGGTACTGGCCCAGCAGGAGGACGGACAGGAGCGGGACGGTGGCCATGATCAGCCCGCTGACGAGGATCGAGTTGAGGAACAGGCGTCGCAGTACGCGGTCGCGGAAGATGCACCGCCAGCCGGCGAGCAGGTCGGCCGCGCGCAACCTGGTGGCCCGGTCGCGGGGTGCTGCGACGTCGCCTCCGCGGATACGGAGGATCCCGAGCGCTGACAACAGGAAGCTCAGGGCGTCGGCCACGACCGTGATGACCGGGCCGAGCAACCCGGTGAGTGCTCCACCGAGGGGCGGGCCCGCCGCGGTCGCCACCCAGCTCGTGCCCTCGAATCTGCCGTTCGCCACGAGGAGGTGGTCACCGCGGACGAGGTACTTCAGATACGCGCCCGACGCCGCGGTGAAGGCGATGCTCGCCGTCCCGGAGATGACCGAGACGACGAGCAGTTGGCCGTAGGAGAGCAAGCCGAGGACGTGCGCGATCGGGACACTCGCCATCGCGGCGAACCGGATCAGGTCCATCGCGATCATCACCGGACGCTTGGCCCGGTGCTCGACCCACGGCCCGAGCGAGAACGCAAGCACCGCCGCGACGGCAGGCCCGGCCGCCCCCAGCAGTGACACGGCGAATGCCGACGAGTGCAGCACGCGCACTGCGATCAGCGGGAACGCGCCGAAGGCAATCCACGTACCGCATGTACTGACGGCGTAGGCCGACCACAGCCAGCCGAAACCGCGCCCCAATCGCACGCCCATGACTCCCTCGCGACAACCGATGTTCGGGTCTTCGCATCACACCGGCCGAAGCATCACGAGATCAAACAACCGACTCCCGGACGAGCCACAACCATCGGTTGTGCACGCTTATGCTGGCTCAATGGATACGGAGGCCGTACGATCGTTCGTCCGCGCGGCCGGGCTCGGACAGCTGCGACACGCGGCCGACGAGCTCGGCGTGACGCAACAAGCCGTGTCGAAGCGGATCGCGGCCCTGGAGCGCGAACTCGACGTCCGGTTGTTCACCCGCACCGCCCGAGGAGTCGAGCTGACCCTCGACGGCCAGGCCTTCCTTCCCCACGCCCGGAACATCGTCGCGGGAGTCGATCGCGCCATCACCGCGATCAGACCGGGCTCGCGGGGCCTTCGGATCGACGTTCTCGGCCTGCGCTCCGCACAGGCCGTCGTCCTGCACGAGTACTGGCGGTCGCATCCCGAAACCGACCTCGACGTGGTGACCCTCAGGGTCAATGACCCGCGCCTGGCGGTCACCGCCGTCCAGGCGGGCGACATCGACGCCTCGTTCCGCTCGGTCACCGACCGGGCCGCACTGCCGAGCGAGGTGGAAATGATCCACGCGTTCGACTCGCCGCTGGAACTCCTCGTCGGCCCGAGGCACCCGCTCGCCGCCGCACGAACACTGACACCGCCCCAGCTGCGCGGGCACCGGATCTGGGTGCCGGGTATCGCGCCGCTGAGCGAATGGGCGGAGTTCTACGACCAACTCGCCACCGCCTTCGACCTCCGCGTCGACACGGCAGGACCCAACTTCGGCAACGAGGTACTCCTCGACATCCTCGCGGACTCCGCGGACGTGGCCACCCTCGTGGGCTCACGCGACCGGTACATCTGGCCGACCAACCACGACCTGCGCCGCATCCCGATCGTGAATCCGACGCTCGCCTACCCGCTCTCGCTCATCTTCCTCCGAGCCAATCCACACCCGGGACTGCGGGCGATCATCAACCACTTCAGAAGCCTGACACCGCTTCCCGAGCCGGCCTGGCTCCCGTCATGGGCCACAACGGCACGCCGATCTCGGCCCGTTGGTGGTACGAGAGCAGCCGAGTGAGCAGGCTGGCCGGCGAATCCGCGAGACGCGGACCGTGCCCGTCCGGATGGTCAAGGGGTGATCGCTGTCCGGTCAGGCTCTACGCCGCGGGATCGGACGGGACGAGCACGCATGGATCCTGGCCGGATCGGCCAACGACCGCGCCCCGGAGGTCCGTGAGGCCGTGGCCGCGGCACTCGGCCGGCTAGGAGCGTGTCTCAGTAATGGGCAACCCGCCTGCGGTTCGTGATCATTGGTGCGGGATGATCTCGGTATGCGTGGTGGCGATGGACTGTTCGAGGTCGAGCCGGTCGAGAAGAAGCGGCCGATGGGTCCTGCGGCGGTGGACAAGACGTTCCGGGCGTTCGATCCGCATCAGGTCCTGTTGCTGCCGCCGTCGCTGGATGACTGGCTGCCCGAGGACCACCTGGCCCGGTTTGTCGCCGACCTGGTCGATGAGGTGCTCAAATTCCCTGATCGCCTCATCCGGCACAGGGACTTCAAGCTGTTTGCCGAACCGGTGAGCACCCCGCCGGAGCTTCAGTCGGCGTGTTTCAGCATTGCCTCGCCGCTCCACCCTGGCGCGCAATGAGCCGCTGAGGTATCGGGTGCCCGGTCTCAGGAGAACGGGTCGAGGGTGACGTACGCCTGACGGGGGCTGCCGTCGTGGACGAGGGACTCATGGCGTCCCACATCGTCGAACGCGAACCCGTACGCCTTACCGTCCGCCATCCGCTCATGGATGATCCGCGAGTAGTGGTTGGTCACGGCATCCTTGTAGAAGCCGGCCGCCGAGGGGTCGGGCTGGTTGGGGTTGGTCAGCAGGGTGGAGCGGTTGAATCCGGCGCACAGGGTGCGTGAGATCGGGCCACGCACCAGGTCGTTGGGGGCGTCCAGGAGCCGGTGGCAGCCGAAGACGCTGGGCGCGTCGGGCTTCTGGAAGCTGGTGACGACCGCCCCGGCGGAGTTGGTGAAGTTCATGACGCCGCCCGAGACCCGCCCGTAGTACTTGGTGCCCGGTTGGTCGGCGAACGGGGTGACCGTGAGGGTGGTCGTGGCGTACTTCTGCCAGACGCGATTGATGTAGTCGTCCAGGACATTCGCCGGGAGCGCCCCGGTCTCCAGACCGTAGGTGGGGGAGAGTGCCCGGAGCACGGTGCCGTCCGAACGGGTCTGGATCAGCGAGCCCCATCCGCCGGGCTGGGCGCGCAGCGCGGCGAACACCCCGTTGTATCCACCGGACTTGAGCCGCCCGGTGCTGACCACACTGCCGTCGCCGCGCTGGACGCCGACCGAGTAGGGCGCGGAGAACATGTCCACCTGGGTGCTGTTGATCCAGAGTCCGTCGTTGTTGAGCGTGAACTCGGACCAGTTGAAGAGGATGTTGCGGTTCGGGTCGGACGGGTTCTGCACGGCCGGCTGCACCAGGCCGCCGGTGGCCAGCTTGAACACGAGCTTCTGTCCGTAGGAGAAGTAGATACGGCCGCCCGCGAGCTTCGGGATGGTGATCGTCTTGGACTGGCCGTTGGCGGGGCCCGGTATGGACGCGTCGGGCGCGGGGATCGGCGGGACACCGCCGGCCGGCCACGGGTGGAAGGTGCCGCTCGCGTCGGCCCAGCCGAGCTGACCGGTCGTCAGGGAGGTGCCCAGGACGTAGACATGGACGGCATCGCCGCGCCCGGAGTTGTTGGTGACCTTGAGGGGGATGGTCGCGGGCACCGCCGCGTCGGCCGTCGACGGTCCCGTGACCGACAGCACGGCGCCGAGCAGTGCGGCCGCGGCGGCGAGCGCCGGCAGGCGGCGTTTGAGGGTTCTGAACATGCTTCGTCTCCCTGCGGGTGATCGGGTGGGGGAGGTTGGTCCGGACCACTTTGAGAGCGCTCTCAGCGTCGCGCGCGGACCGGTTCATGTCAACGAGAGCGACACGGGGACGTGTTCGCGGCTGGGTCGAGGGGGCGGGGTCCGGGCTCCGCGGCCGCCGGAGAGCTGTTCGAGAATGTGAACCAAATTCCGCTAGCAGTCTTGCCAGCCTGTCGGCCGCCCCCTATCGTCTGCCGTCAGAAAGCGCTTTCCCGCAGTGTTGGGACCACTTCGGGAGAGTCGACCGACCGTCGCGGTGGGCCGCCGCGGCGTGTGCAACGAGCCGCCCCACCCTTCCGGTTCTGCCGGCTTCGCTCCATGCCGCGCTGAATTCCGCACCGTCGACAGCCTGTTCGCGTCCCGCGTCCCCCAGGCGGTGCGGACCCGTACGGGCGCACATGGCACGCGAGGACGCGCCGCACCTCAGACGCGCCGCACCTCAGACGCGCCGCACCTCATAAGAACCACGCGAACTCAGGAGACGAGAATGAGAAGACACGTCGCACTGCGACTGTCCGCGGGAACAGCCGCGCTGGCCCTGGCGACCGCGGCCGGTGTGGCCCTGTCGATGCCCGAGGCATCGGCGGCGACCGGCGGCGCCACCGGGTACGCGACTCAGAACGGCGGAACCACCGGCGGAGCCGGCGGGCAGACGGTCCGGGCCACCACGGGTACCGCGATCCACGCGGCTCTGTGCGGCCGGGCCAGCAGCAGCACGCCGATCATCATCGAGGTCGAGGGAACCATCAACCACGGCAACACCGCGAAGGTTTCGGGAGAGAGCTGCAACACGGCCGACGGTGTGATCGAGCTCAAGCAGATCAGCAACGTCACGATCGTCGGCGTCGGCAGCGGAGCCGTCTTCGATCAACTGGGCATCCACATCCGTGAATCCAGCAACATCATCATCCAGAACGTGACGGTCCGGAACGTCAAGAAGTCGGGCTCGCCCACATCCAACGGTGGCGACGCCATCGGCATGGAGAGCGGCGTCCGCAACGTCTGGGTCGATCACACCACCCTGGAGGCGTCGGGCGGCGAGTCGGAAGGCTACGACGGCCTCTTCGACATGAAGGACGACACGAAGTACGTGACGCTGTCCTACAGCATCCTGCGCAACTCCGGCCGCGGCGGCCTCATCGGTTCCAGCGAGAGCGACCTGAGCAACGGGTACGTCACCTTCCACCACAACCTGTACGAGAACATCGACTCCCGCGCACCCCTGCTGCGCGGCGGCACGGCCCACGCCTACAACAACTACTACGTGCGCCTGAACGAGTCCGGCATCAACTCCCGCGCCGGGGCCAAGGCCAAGGTGGACAACAACTACTTCGAGGACTCGAAGGACGTCCTCGGCACCTTCTACACCGACCAACTCGGCTACTGGCAGGTGAGCGGCAACATCTTCGACAACGTCACCTGGTCCAGTGCCGGCACCGAGAACCACCCCGCGGGCCCGAACCCGCAGTCCAACACCACGGTGAGCATCCCCTACGCCTACACGCTCGACGCGGCCGCATGCGTGCCCGATGTCGTGAGCCGAACCGCGGGCGCCGGCACCGGCCTTCAGGTGTCGGACGGCAACTGCACGGCACAGACACCGACACCGACCCCGACCACGACACCCACGCCGACTCCCACCCCCACCCCCACTCCCACGCCGACCCCGACCCAGCCCAGTGGCACCAACCTCAGTATCGGGGCAGGCTCCGACGGCTCCAGCAAGGCCGACGGCACGAGCTACGGCAACGTCCGCGACGGCAACATGAGCACGTACTGGTCACCGACCGCCTCGACCGGATCCGTCTCCATCAAGTGGGGCTCCGCCACCACGGTCTCCCGCGTCAACATCCGCGAGGCCGCCGGCTCCGTGGGCACCATCGGTTCCTGGCGGCTCCTCAACGCCGACACGGGAACCGTCCTGACCTCCGGCACCGGCGCTGGCGCCATCACCTTCCCGCAGACCTCACTGAGCAAGATCACCTTCGAGATCACCGGTTCGACCGGTACACCGAAGGTGGCGGAGTTCGAAACATACAGCTCGTAACCGCTTCGTACGCCACCACCGGCGCCGAGGCCTGCGAGCCTCCGGCGCCGGTACGGGCGCAGCCTCTTGGCGATCAGTGACGCCCCGGTTTCACTGCGCGCATGGTGACGGGGTTCTGCACCGCGCTCGGCGCGCTGCTCGGGATGGTGTTCGTGCAACGGCGGTCGCGGCGGGCAGGGGACCGAGCCAAGGCCGGGCAGGCAGTCCTCTTGTCGGTCGGGGCCGTCGTCGGCGAAGTACGCCAACGCGTCGTCGCCGAGGGCCCCCAGCATCCGCAGCGCGGACAGGGCACGGGCCCGGACCGCGGCCAGCGAGTGACGGGTGAGAGAGTGCAGCGGGACGGCCTCCTCGGGACACCGTTGCTCGGCCAGGCCGATGACCGCCGCCGGCACGACGGCGGCCGGATCGGCGCACAGCGCCTGGTAATGCGCGCGGGGATCGTCGCCCGTCGCGCGCATTTCCCGGCACACCGCCGCGCGGACGGCGGCCGACGGGTCGGCCAGCCCGGAGTCCGTACGTGTTCATGCAGCGGACTCCAGCGGCGTAGCCCGCCTCACCCACCAGCCATTTTCTCAGGACCGCCTGCGCGGTCGCTGCTTCCCTTGTCAGCCCGGTGAGCACGCCGGTATAACGTGGCAAAGGCCACGTGAAGGGATTGCTGTGCGGGTCAGCCTCAAGGACGTTGCCGCGCACGCCGGGGTCTCCATCAAGACCGTCTCCAACGTGGTGAACAACTATCAGCACGTCGCACCAGCCATGCGCGAGCGCGTCCAGCGGTCGATCGACGTGCTCGGCTACCGGCCCAATCTCGCCGCCCGGCATCTGCGCAAAGGGCGCACGGGCATCATCGCCCTGGCCCTGCCCGAACTGGGCAATCCCTACTTCGCCGAACTCGCGGCCGCCGTGGTCGATGCCGCCGCCGCACACGACTACATCGTGCTGCTGGACCACACGGGCGGCCGTCGAGAGCAGGAGGTCCTGGTCAGCCAGGGCTTCCGGGCGAGGGTCATCGACGGGCTCATCCTCAGCCCCATCGAGCTGGAGGCCGAGGACCTGCGTGACCAGGCGGAAAACGTCCCTCTGGTGCTGCTCGGCGAACGGGACTACGACCTGCCGTACGACCACATCGCCATCGACAACGTGGCCGCGGCCCGTACTGCGGTGCGTCACCTCGTCGACCTGGGGCGGCGGGAGGTGGCGTTCATCGGTGCGCGGCGGGGTCGCAGTGAACCCGCCCAACTGCGTGTACGGGGCTGGCGCGAGGAGCTTTCGGCCGCCGGACTGCCGGCCGATGACGGACTGGTCGCCGCCACCGACGGATGGGGCCACGCGGACGGCGCGGCGGCCATGGCGCGCATCCTGGATGCCGGCCGTTGTCCGGACGCGGTCTTCGCCTACAACGACCCGATGGCCATCGGCGCGATGCGGGTCCTTCATGAACGCGGGCTGCGGGTGCCCGATGACATCGCGCTCGTCGGCTTCGACGACGTGGTCGAGGGGCGGTTCGGCGCGGTGACGCTCACCTCCGTCTCCCCGGACAAGGAAGCCATCGGCCGGCTCGCGGTCGAGTCGGTGCTGGCGCGGCTGGGCGGCGGTGCGCTGCCCGAGGCGCGCCGCGTGTGGGCGGACTACCACTTGGTGCAGCGGGAGAGCACGCTGGGGCGGGCGACGCCGGGGGAGGGCGGTCAGGGCTGATCGGGGCGGCGGCCCATCTGTGCCGTTGAGGGGCCCGGTGACCGGGCCCCTCTCGGCCCACCCCTTACCTACGGAGGCGGGTGGACGTCCCCAGACCTGTGCGCAGTCGACGACGCTCGGCGCGCTGCCGGTCAGGGCTTCTCGTCGGCGTAGAGGCCGCCCACCTCCTCAGCGGTGAGCGCCTTGTCGAAGGCGTGGACCTCGTCGATCGCGCCGTTCCAGAAGTCGACGTTCGTGCCGTCCCAGTGGGCCCGGCCCACGGTCAGCGGGCCGGTGCTCGGATAGGCGGCGCCGCCGGTGGTCGTCGCCGCGAGCGTGCCGTCGAGGTAGAGCCGGATCTGGTTGCTCGTGGCGTCCCGGACGCCGACGAGGTGGTACCAGCGGCCCATCTCCACGGTGGTGGCCACCTGGGCGCGGCGCTCTCCGGGCGTGCTGAAGGCGAAGGTGCCGTGTCCGTACTGGAGATAGAAGGAGTTGGCCGTGGCGCGGGAGTCCTGGCTGACCGCGGTGGCGTAGTTGCCGGGGAGCTGGTCGAGCCGGACCCAGGCCGCCACCGAGTAGCTGCCCGTGGTGTCGAGCACCGGTCCGGCCGTCTCGGCGTACTGCTGTTGGCCGTCGAATCTCAGCGCGCTGCCGCTGACGCCGGAGGTCCAGGAGGCGCCTTCGCGCAGCGTGAGGGGCCGGCTGTTGGGGCCCTGGTCGTTGGCGGTCGTGCCGGAGTTCTCGTCCAGATTCCAGTGGCCGCCGCCCGTCAGCGGCTGCCGTGAGCCAGCGGCGGCGCCGGCGGCGATCACCTTGCGGTTGATCTCCCGTACCCGGGCCGGGTCCACCTTGATCTCGCGACGGTCGTATGTGTAGAGGCCGTTGAGCTCGTTCTCCAGGTCGGTGATCTGTGTGTACACCGATCCGGACAGCTCCGCTCCGGCTTGGGCGAGATAGAACTCCTCGGTGTTCTCGACGTACTTGCGGGTCAGCTCCTCCTTGGTGGTGACCCCGCTGTAGATCACCGTCGGGGCGCCGGGCCATATGTGCCCCGGGGTGCGCAGGGTGAAGCCGCCGTGCTCGCCGTCCATGGCGGCCCGTTGCTCGTCGGGGAAGGCGGGGTCGGTGTTGTTGTAGTCGTGGTGGTCGATGATGTCGCCCTTGCCCGAATCACCCTTGGAGTTGCAGCAGTTGACACCGCTGTGGGTGTTGACGACGCGGGACGGGTCGGCGGCCTTCACGGACTCGGCGATGCGGCCGGTCTCCTCACGGCTCCACTCGCCCCAGCCCTCGTTGAAGACGATCCAGCCGATCACGGAGGGTGAGTTGTGGTGCTGCCGCATCATCTCCCGGCCCTGGTCGACGAAGGCCTTCTGGCCCGTGTCGTTGGTGATGTTCCCGGAGACGAAGTCCTGCCAGACCAGCAGGCCGAGCTTGTCGGCGTGGTAGAACCAGCGGGCGGGCTCCACCTTGATGTGCTTGCGGACGGCGTTGAAGCCGAGCTTCTTGTGCGCCTTCAGGTCGAAGGCGAGGGCTTCGTCGCTGGGCGCGGTGTACAGACCGTCGGGCCAGAAGCCCTGGTCCAGGGTGGCGAGGGAGAAGACCGGCTTGCCGTTGAGGACGAGCTTGTTGAAGCCGCCCACCTTCTCGACGCCGACCTCGCGCATGCCGAAGTAGCTGCCGATCCTGTCGGTGGACCTGCCGTCGGTGAGCTTGACGTCGAGGTCGTAGAGGTAGGGGTCGTCCGGGCTCCACAGACGCTGCCTGGCCACGGGCAGGGTGAGCTGCTCGTTGGCCGGTCCGCTGACCCGTCCGACAACGTTGCCGCGGGCGTCGCGGGCCACGGCTTCGACTCGGGCGGCGGGGGAGGCGTCATCGGAGTCGACCGTCACGGCGAGGGTGCCGGTGTCGATGTCGGGGGTGGTGACGAGGTCGTCGATCGACGAGGGGGCGACGGGCTCCATCCACACGGTCTGCCAGATACCGGAGGTCTGTGTGTAGAAGATGCCGCTGGGGTTCGTCGACTGCTTGCCCATGGGCTGGTTCGCGCCGCCGGTGTCGGTGACCGCGACGACGATCTCCTGTGGGCCGGTGGGCTTGAGCGCGTCGGTGATGTCGGCGCTGAAGGCGGTGTAGCCGCCTGTGTGTTCGGCGACCTTCGTGCCGTTGACGTACACGCGGGCCCGGTAGTCCACGGCGCCGAAGTGGAGTTTCAGCCGGTTGGCCTCGCTGCCCCCGCCGACCTTCCAGTCCTTGGGGACCTCGACCAGCCTGCGGTAGAACATGTGGTCCTCGTGCCGCTCAAGGCCCGACAGTTGGGACTCGACCGGGAACGGCACAGTGATCTTCTCGTCGAGGCTCTTGCCGAAGACCGGCTCCTCGCCCTCCTTGGCGGCGCTGAACTGCCAAGGCCCGTTGAGGTTCTTCCAGGCGGAGCGCACCAGCTGTGGGCGAGGGTACTCCGGCAGCGGACGCTGCTTGTCGAGCCCGTCACCCCACCGGGTGGTGAGGCGGTGGGTGGAGGCGTTCTCGGCGTAACGGATGACCCTCGGCACGCTCTCGCCGCCGGCCGTCAGACCGCCCTCTCCGTCGTAGGCGACCTTGACCAGCTGGTTCTTCTGAATCGGCTCGGAGAGCGTGACCAGCAGGGACGAAGGGTCACCAGGGTAGGCCGTGACCGACCCGATGGGCATCGCGGTGGTGTCCCCCTCGATCTTGAGGTGGTCCTTGACCGCCTGGAGCATGCCGACCCGGCCGTCGAAGCGCAGGCGCAGCCGCTTGCCGTCCGCGGCGACGGAGGGCTCCACCGGGTACACCTCGAAGTCGGCCGGTGGGGTGAATGCCGACATGGGCACCAGTTGCTTGGACAGTGTCGGTGTCGACCAGCGCAGATACATGTTGGCTCCGCCGGTGTCCTGGAACATCTCCAGGCGGAAGTCGTGCCGCTCACCCGCGGTCAGCCGCACGGGGGCGCTCGTCTGCTCCCTGTCCCAGTCGCCCACCCAGTGGTCGATGACGGGTTCGCCGTCGATGTAGAGCCGGAAGCCGTTGTCGCCGATGGCGTGGAAGGTGTAGTCACCGGTGGCGGGCGCCGTTATCTGTCCCGTCCACCGTGCGGTGGTGTGTTCCGTCTGTCCCGTCAACTCCTGGAAGGTGCTGGTCAGTCCGGAGAAGTTGATCTGAGGGTCGAGGAGGGTGCCGCCCAGTTCGGCGAAGTCGCGGGCGCCGGGCGCGGACATCTTGAAATACTCGCCCTTCAGACCGCGTGTCTGGACGTCGGCCTGCGCCGCCGCGGGCACCGACGAGCCGCTCGGCTGCACGGCGGCCGTCGCGGTGGGCATCAGCCCCAGCAGGGGCAGGATCAGGGCGGCCACGGCGAGCAGCGCCGACAATCTGGCTCTCGGGCGGGTGCGGTGTTGTGTCATCGAACCCTTTCCTCGTGCAGAGGCCGTGACCTGACGGAGTCGTCGGCGTCGGCCTTTCAACGTTGGAAATCGTGTGACAGCGGTATGACAGCACGGCCCCCAGAGGCTGTCCAGACCTCGCGTGCCCCTGTGTTGACCCACCGACACGAGACACCGCGCCAGTCGCCCTGAACCAGGCGGCTCGGCTGGGAGGGCGGGCGTCACCCCGAGTCAGCCCTCTGATCGGACCGCCGCGGTGACTCCCGCCGCACCCCTGCGGCCGGCAGCCGAGGGCACTCAATAGCCGTGCCCTATACGCTTGTTCGTCACCTCGCCGGCTCGTGCGGGTGGCTCAGGCGGTCATGGCAGTGTCCATTTCTGGTTGGGTCCGGTGTGGCAGGTCCACAGGTGGACGGGGCCTTTCGCGTCAGATCTCTTGGCTTTTCCTTGATCAGGACAAGGTGTGGCCACGTCCCCAGCGTCAGGAGTGAGCGAGGAACTCGGCGAACGCCGTGCTGCTGCGGGCCATCCGGTACTTCCAGACGGCCGGGTCACTGCCGGCGATGTCGCTCCACAGGCGGGCGGTGGCCGTGGCGAAGGCGCACTTGGAGACCAGGTCCGCACCCTTCCACGAGGGGAAGGTGTGGGCGACGGCGTCCGCCTGCCTGGGGGAGTGCCCCGCGGCGATCAGCCGTAGGGCGAGGAGCGCCGGATCGATCCACGCGGCCCCTCGGGTCGGCCACGCCCAGTCGACCAGGTGCGCCCGCTCACCGACCAGAACGTTGTCCGGGGCCAGATCCGTGTGCAGCAGCGTGTCACCGGCGAAGCGGTGCGCGCTGCCGGCCGGGGCGCACAAGGCCCAGCGCTGCTGCGCCGACAGCGTGGAGGTGCCTTCGGGAACGGTGAGGCACTGCACCTCGTTCAGGGCCTCCCGCACCGGGCGCAGGTCGGGCGAGCCCGGCCGGTAGTCGGCGTGGCGGCCGGCCAGGAACGAGTAGCCCAGAAGCGCCCATGCCTTGGCCTCGACCCGCCAGATCAGCCGCGGGCACGCCTCCGGCAGGTGGGGATTGATGTGTGCCTCCCGCCCGAGAGCGGAGGCCAGCGGATGGCCCTCGTGGATGCCCTTGACGAACACCTTTCCTTTCTCCGTTTCGAGACAGGCGGCGACACCTGAACTGCCGCCCCCTCTCACCGTGCGTGCGGTATGGATCGCTCCCGTCTGTTCCCGCACCGCCAGTTGAACGGCCAGCGGAAGCGAGAAGAAGGGGCGTCGAGCGATGGCCATGAGCGGATTTCCTGTGTTCCTGATTCGCCGGACATGTGGCCTGCCCACACCTGCGGGCAGGCCACACGGGACAGACGGCGAGCGCGGGAGAACCCTCCCGGCCACCGACCTCACACTGAACTGAACTCAGATCTTGGAACTCCGCTGTGCATGAGCCCCTTTCCTCGTCTGGTGCTTGGACGCGATCTGACCGACGAGTTCCCAGAAGCACACCAGGGCGGTGATGGGCGGAATTCCGAGCGTCACGAACGCCAGCAGCGAGCGCGACGAATGACTGACACACAAGGCCACCGCCATGGCCGAGGTCACCAGGAGAACACCCCACGAACGGGTCGCGGGCTGACGCTGGACCGTCGCCCGCAGAATCGACAGGGCCGCGACGAACCACGGGCCGTACACCGTGAGCGGCCACCACTGCGCCAGCTGCTCGGGCAGTACGAGCTGGGCGATCGTGGTGAGTTGGCCGTAGGTGTAGGTGATGGACCAGCCCAGCAGGCACGCCGCGCACACCGCGATAGCGGCGAACAGGACCGTCACCTGGGTGATGGGATGACCGCCGATGCGGAAGGGGGGTTTGCGCTGCATGCGCCGCCGGTCGCTTCTGCGCAGTGGTTCGTCCGCGGGGGCGGAAGACGGTGTCGGGCGCGATGCCGTGGGCAGCGTCCGGGCCAGTTCCTCCTCCAGATCCCTGCGCCTCAGCGTGGCGTCCGGCACCGCGCTGTCCCAGGACTGCTGGGCGGGGATCGGGACGCTGTCGTACGGGTCACGCGTGTCGTGCTCTGATCTCAGCGGGTACTGCGGGGTGTAGAAGTGTGCCCTGTCGTTGTACCTGTCCACCGGGTGGAAGCCCTCCGTGCCCTCGTTCACGTTGTTCCGTCTTGCGCACGGGACCCGGACGCCTGCGCCGACCCAGAGCCTTCGCTGCCATGCCCCTCATGGGCTCGCCAGTATTCAGTTCTCATATCCCTGATCACGTTCAGAAAATCATCCAAGTTGGTTTGAGCAGGTCCCGCCGTCGGTCAAGTTCGCGTGTATCACCGATCGCGGAAGAATCCTTTCTCCGAACTTCTCTGTCGCGTTCACGTCCGCATAACGAACGCAATCGGGAAGGGGGTTGTCCGGCAAACGGGTGATCAAACCCCACGAAAGAGCTAGCACCGATGCTGCACTCAAACGCTTGACCGGTACGAGTACGGCTACGCCCTGCTGAGCTGAGTCAAGAACGCCACGACGGTGTGGGACGGCCCTGCGGGTCTGATGCGCACGTGGCGGGGGTGGGGCTGCGATCAACCCCAGCTCCGCCAACGCCAGCGAGGGCTTCACGCCCCCCACGAACAGTCCCTTGCCGGACTCCCGCTTGAGCTGCTGAACGGGGCCGTCCCCAGCTCCGCCAACGCCAGCGGGCCGCGCACGAGCTCCGCGGCGCTTCCTCCATCAGTCCGTACGTCACCCGGCCAAAGAAGAGGGCATCGGCCTGGGCGAGTTTCTCGACCGCGTGACGATGCAAATCTTCGTCGGCGGGGATGACGCGATGATCGCAGCACCCGTCCAAGGTGACGTTGATTGAACACCGAAGGGGTCGCTTGGCGTAAGAGGTCCCAGCTACGCCACTGGCCAGTTGAGCTCGGTACGCAGGTCCCGCGGGTCCATGTCCGGGGAGGGCCGTGTGACGTAGAACTCCCACCTGTCCTCTCCGGCCGATAGTCCCTGCGCCCGCATCCAGGAATGCAGGCGTTCCCAGGAGGACCCGAGACCGTCGAACGAGCCGCGGTGCGTCAGCCGTGCGACCCGTCCTCCCGGCAGCGAACCGACCGCGACCCCGGCCTCCGGCCGTACCGCCCGGTCCGTCACGAAACCGACCTCCAGGTCCAGGGTCTCTCCCGGCGACCCGTGGCAGAGCCCGAAGGCGGGACTCAACAAGGTGATGCCCTGCTCATCGATGATCCGGGCCAGAGCGCCGAAGGACGCATCGAAGAAGTTCAGCAATTCGGCCATCGGAACGACACCACGGACAACCGCTGTCGTCGCAGGGTCCAGATTCACCAATTCCGGCTCCGGAGCAAGGGCTTCGCTGTCAGATCCGCGACTGTTCATGCTGCACTCCCATCCACGTTCCAGAGCTACTCAGGACATAGACCCGACGCACCCCGAGAAATCATCGACTCAACACGGCCCGTGTGGCGTACGGCCACGCCAGGGAGGGCAAGACTTTCGCGGTGAAGAAATGCCCGCTTGGCACGACTTGGGCTCCACGGAGATCGGAGGACTGGCCATGGCCGATCCGCTCAACGCCGACCGGCTGGTTGCCGCACTGCGCTCCGAGGGCTGCGCCGTCCGCGAGGTCAGCGGCTGGCGCACGAACAACCGTAACCACAAGGGCCCTTGGGGCCCCGTGAACGGCGTGATTATCCACCACACCGTCACCGGACCCGGGACCGACGTCGTCAGCCTCATCTACGACGGCCACAGCGCGCTGCCCGGTCCGTTGGCCACCGGCTGCATCACCAAGGACGGCACGGTCCACCTCACGGGCAACGGCCGCGCCAACCACGCCGGC
The DNA here is from genome assembly GCF_032436805.1 of Streptomyces sp. P17. Taxonomy (NCBI): domain Bacteria; kingdom Bacillati; phylum Actinomycetota; class Actinomycetes; order Kitasatosporales; family Streptomycetaceae; genus Streptomyces; species Streptomyces sp. P17. The sequence goes on from NZ_JAVRBF010000005.1 coordinate 124,552, forward strand.
GGCGGAGACCCTGACGTGCTCGCCGCCGTCATCAACGAGTCGTACGGCAACCACCCGCCGCCCACCAACGAGCACGACGGCAGCGACGGCTCGGTGGACGGCAACGCACGCTTCTACGGCTGGGAGTGCGAGAACAAGGGCGACGGCAGGGACCCGTGGCCGCTGGTCCAGTACCTCGCCATGGTCAAGGCCACCGCCGGGATCTGCCGTGCGCACGGCTGGAGCGCGAAGAGCGCCATCGGCCACCTGGAATGGTCGGACTGGAAGATCGACCCTCGCGGCTTCGACATGAAGGACTTCCGCAGCGACCTCGCCGCATGCCTGGACCTCCCGGCCGGCGTGTGGGAAGGAGACGACGACCCCATGCCCCAGTACGTCAACCTCGGCCTGGCGCAACCGTACGAGCTGGCGCCCGGCGCCTGGGACTCGATCGAGCTCACCGCTGAGTGGACCGACGAGCCCGGCGACCACGCCGCAGGCGGCAGCGTCTTCGTCCGCGGCCCGGCCCGCTTCACCGGGTCCGTGAGCCTGCGACTCGACGGCCTGCCCGACAGATGCGTGGTCCAGGCGCGGATGTCGGAGTTCGAGGGGACCGAGCACCGCACGGACCACCCCATCGACGAAATCGTCGGCACTGGCGGTGACACCTTCGCGGTCGTGCCCCTCACGAAGCGACTGGCATCGGGCCGGAGCATGCGAGTACGCCTCCTCAACCAGGCTGACGTGCCCATCACCGTCACCAGCGCGGTCCTCACGGTGCTCGTATGGGAAGAAGCCTGAGCCGGCCGGAATTCAGGTGCCCCGCCCCGGAGAACGCCGTACGGTAGGCCTCGTTCAGGTGCGCAGGCAGCGGCTGCTTCGCCTCTCAAGCGGGTAACGCGGGTTTGAATCCCGCCGTCGGCCACGGCCGATGTCGTCCAGCGGCCCAGGACGCCTACAGTGCGCCGCCGCCGATGTCGATCTCTGAACACCTACGGCACCAGCCGCCCGCCACGGGGGAACCAGGCGGGCGGCACCGTGCTGTTGCTCGCCGGACCCACGCCACACCACCCGTCGGCCAAGCCTGGCCGCTTGTGCATGCTGACCACGGCAGAGAGGTGGTTGCCGTCGAGTGAGGAGACGAGAAGGCGTGGATGTGTACGAGGCGGTGGACAGTCGCCGGGCTGTGCGGGCCTTCAGCGATGAGCCGGTGTCCAAGGAGGGGCACGTGTATGTCGTGACCGGCGAGCCCTTGGCCGAACTGAAGAGACGTGCGACGGCCAGGGCCCTCGCGGGGGACCCGGCGGATGGGCGGGAGTATCCGATGTACCCGGTCGGACTGGGCCCGCCGTGTCTGGACCGCTTCTCCGCCGCGGCGGCGAAACCGTGAGCTTCATCGGAGCGTGACGCCCGGAGCAGCCTTCGGTGTGAGAACGGTTCCGCTCAGTAGACGGACAGCCCATGGACAGCGAGGACTTCCTGGATGGGCTGGCAGTAAGTCGTCCCGCCGGTCGTGCAGTTGCCGGAACCGCCGGAGAGGACGCCGATGACCTTGTCGCCCGCGTAGAGGGGGCCGCCGCTGTCGCCGGGCTCGGCGCAGATGTTGGTCCGGATGAGGCCGTACACGATCTCGCCGCCGCCGTAGTTGACGGTCGCGTTGAGCGCGGTGACCACGCCGCAGCGGACACCGGTGGTCGCGCCCCGGCGGCAGACGCTCTGGCCGACGTAGGCGGTGGCAGTGCCGGTGACGTCGACGGTCCCGATGGTGCCGGGGTGCGGCACGGCCGTATTGGCGTAGCGGACCACGCCGAAGTCGTCGCCCGGGAAGCTGCTGCTGGTGGTCGGGCCGATCGCGGTGGTCTGGGCGGAAGTGGTGTACCAGGTGGACGTGGTGTCCGTGCAGTGCCCGGCGGTGACGAAGTAGTACGTGCTTCCGCTGCGCACGTTGACCCCAGCCGAGCAGCGCAGGCCGGCGGCGTAGACGCCGTCGCCGCCCGAGAGGAGGGTGCGGAGCCGGCCGTCCTGCCGTTCGAGGGTCATGCCTCCGGCGGAATGCGCGGCCACCTGTCGGAGTCGGGCGAGGTCGGCGTCCGTCACCGAGGAGTCGGCATGGACCCGCAGGGTCCCCGTGCGCTGGTCGACGGCCCAGGCTGTCCCGGCGATTCCCAGGGTCTCGACGGCCGTGGCGGCCTCTGTCGCGCGGGTCGTCACCGCCTCGGCCGCGGCGGCCGAGCCCGTTCCGGGCAGGGCGAGGACGGCTGCGACGAGCAGGCTCAGTGCGCCGGCGGTCGACCGGAAACGTCCCCTGGTGGTACGGCGTGCTCTCATAGCCCACAACTCCCCGATGGCCGTGGATGGTTGGCCGCGTGCCGGACCCGGGTGCGGTGACGCCGGTGTGAAGCAGCGCCCATTGTGCCGGGCCGCTGCGGGCGGGGGGTAGGTCGGCTTCAGGTCGTGCGCCTGTGCAGGATCACGTTCGGCTACGAGGCCCAGCGCACCCCGGCCGCCGACGAGGCCGACGCCTGAGCCGCCCGCGCCAGCGAGCGGCGCGGCGCCGGCCTGCCCGGGGTGCTGTCGGACCGTAGAGGCTAGTCGCCCTTGGGTGCCGCCTGCTGCACCACGTCGAAGGACCACAGGGTGGACCCGCTGGCCGCCGGCCGGGGGCGCTCGCCGCCCTCAGCGCCGCCGCCCTGATGCGCTGTCTTCATCGGGCCCTCCATCCACGCCTGGAAGGACTCCTCGTCGCGCCAGCGCGTGTAGACGAGGTAGTTGTCGGTGCCCTCGACGGGCCGGAGGAGTTCGAACCACTCGAACCCGTCGGAGTTCTCGACGGCGTGCGCACGGGAGGCGAAGCGCTTCTCCAGCGTCTCGCGCTGCTCGGCGGGGACGGTCAGTACGTTGATCTTGACTACGCTCATGGCGCTCATCCTGCCGCACGGCGGTCGGCAGACGGGCGTCGCCCCGCGCAGAGGCGTCGCCGCAACGGGGCGCCACTCGGGCTCACGCCTCTTCGGCGAGCAACTCGTCCAGCTTCTCGCCCGCTCCCCAACGCCGCAGAGCGGAGCCGTCGAGCAGACGGGTTTTGCCCTCCCGGCGTGCCCATCGGACGTCGCGGGCCGCGAAGGTGCCCCGGTGGACGACCAAGCGGAGGACCTCGTCGTCCGGCTTCCCGCGGCGCGCATGGGGATGCGGCGGCTCTTCGTCGGGCAGCGGCTCGGCCACCGGCCGGAAGGACACGTCCAGGTGACAGCCGTCGGTGTTTCGCGCGCACACGTGTGGCCGGTCGGGCGCGGGTATCAGCCGTACTCGCCAGCCGTCCCTGCGCAGCATCCGCGCCACGGCCAGCGCGAGGCCCTGGGTGTCGAGTTCGAGAAGGTCGTCCGGCGTGTAATACCCGAGGCGCCGACGAGCACCCGGGCGCCGACGCCGGGCCCAGAACGCGACGGCAGCCACGACGACCACGGCCCCGGCGAGCGGCACCGCGACCCCCGCGGCACGGTATCCCCAGGCGAGCAGCGCGACCACGGAGCAGACCGCCGCCACCAGCAACGCGAGCGCCGGCAGCACCTCGCGGAACCTGGGCCCGTAGAGTCCGCGGGCTCGCAGCAGTCGCACGGCTTGCCGCCGTTGCGCGCGACGCGATTCGAAGGGGCCGGACGTCCACGACAGGCGCGCCACAGTGCCAGCCCCCCAATGCCTCCCCGGTGCCACCGTGATGTGGATACCCACTTCGCAGCCAAGTGCCTTACGGATGGCGGGAATTCGGCCATCCGACCCCGCGCACGGAGGCGCGCAGGGGGCGCATCCCGGTAGCGAGCGGGATGCGGCGGCCCAGCAGCGGGCGCAGCACCGTCCCCGGCTACCGGCGGCGGCCTCACGGAAGCCGCCACTCCGCCCGTCCCCGCGTCAGCCCCCGCTGCTCTCCCGCACGACGACCCGGTGTCCGGCCACATGGTCCTGCAACGGCCCCCCGTCCGGACCGTCGATCCGTTCCAGCAGCAGGGCCACCGCGGCACGCGCGATCTCCCGCTTGTCCGGGGCCACGGTCGTCAGCGAGGGCACGCTGAAGCGGGACGCCTCGATGTCGTCGAAGCCGACCACGTCGAGGTCGCCGGGGACCGAGCGGCCCAGCTCGTGCAGGGCGCGCAACGCACCCAGCGCCATGTGGTCGTTCAGGCACAGCAGTGCGTCCGGCGGAGCGGCCCGCTGCATGAGCGCCGTCGCGGCCCGGGCGCCGTCCTGCCAGTGGTACGCCTCCACCGGCACCACCAGCCCTGCGTCGAAGGGCAGCCCGGCCGCCTTGAGCGCCTCGCGGTAGCCGTCGGTGCGCAGCCGGTCCGTGCCCTGGCGGCCGCGCACGGCGCCGCCGATCACGGCGATGCGGCGCCGGCCCCGGGCGAGCAAGTGTTCCGTGGCGTCCCGGGCCGCTCGCTCGTTGTCGATGCCGACGTGGTCGGTGCCCTCGACGGAGCGCTCGCCGAGCAGGACCACCGGCAGTCTGCGGTCGCGGGTGGCGAGGTCGTGGGGGAGCAGGGCCAGTGGGCTGAGGATGACGCCGTCGGAGAACTGTGTGTCGAAGCCCCGCAGTGCGGCCAGTTCGCGCTCGCGCACGGCGCCGGTCTGGTGGAGCAGGACGGTACGGCCGCGGCGGTCGGCCTCGGCCATGACGTGCTTGGCCAGCTCGGAGAAGTAGGCGACGTCGAGTTCCGGTACGGCCAGGGTGATCATGCCGGTGCGGCCCTGCCGTAGCTGTCGGCCGGCGATGTTGACCCGGTAGCCCAGCGCGTCGATCGCCTCGCGCACGGCGGCCCGGGTCTGCTCCGAGACGTGCTCGAAGTCGTTGATCACATTGGAGACGGTCTTGGGGGAGACCCCGGCGTACTCCGCCACGTCCTTGATCCTCGGTCTGGCCGCCACGTTTCCCCATCCTTCCGCTCACCGTGATCGTACCGACCGTCACGAATCGATTTCGGGCCGCGCCATCCTGGTTCCGAGTATTTATATCGATGTAAACCCATGGTGCCATGAGCCTCGCACCGATCGGCACTCTCGATGCAAGGAGCCCCATGCCCGTCCCGCACCTCCCGGACGTCCCCCGTCCCGAGCATGGCCGACGTGATCGCCTTCATGGCCCGGCTCGTCGACGGCACGGTCAACCCCCGCCGACTGGACTACGCCGCGGCCATCGCCGCCTTCGCCAACCGGCAGACGGCGATGATCCTTTCGGGAGGGTGGGAGCTCGGCACCTTCCGCGCCGCGGACGAGAACGTCGGAGCGGCCCCGTTCCCCACGGTGTTCGGCACCCCCGCCGTCTACGCCGACGCGCCCGCCTTCGTCCTCCCGCACCACCCCGACCCGGACACCGAGCGCCGCCGCCGCACCCACCGCGCGGTCGCCGCCCTGCTCAAGGCGGGCCAGATCTGGGCCACCGCCGGCCACATCCCGTCCTACCGGCCGGTGACCCGCACGGCCGAGTACCAGCGCCTGAAGCCGCAGGCCCACTACGTGCAGGCGCAGAGCCATGTCGTGCTCGACCCGGCGGTCTGGTTCGCCGGCGCCGGATCCGACTTCCAGAACGCCATGTCCCGGTCCTCCAGCAGGCCCTCCTCGACGGCCTCGCCCCCGACCGCGCGGCGCGCGCCATGGTGCGCCGCCTGAACACCTTCCTCTCCAAGCCCAGCCCGGCCTGACCCGGCTGCGAACGATTCCCGCGCAGGAGGCACAACGATGTCCTCTCCCCACGCCTCGCCCCGCACCGGGGCCCTGTCAGTACGCCGGCTGCTCTCCCCCTGCCTGCTCTTCGCGCTCCCCTTCCTCACCCTGTTCGCCGTCTTCATGCTCTGGCCGCTGGGCCAGGGACTGTGGATGAGCCTGACCGACACCTCCCTGTCGGCCCACGACCCGTCCTTCATCGGCCTCGACAACTTCACCGAGGCCTTCGGCGACGCGGAGATGTGGCGCGCCCTCGGCCACACCGTGTGGTTCACCGTCCTGTCGACCGTCCCGCTCGTCGCGGTCGCCCTCGCCATGGCCCTGCTCGTGCACACCGGCCTGCCCGGCCAGTGGGTGTGGCGGCTGGCGTTCTTCGCCCCCTACCACAGCACCGCGACCACGTCGGTGCCGTAGCCCTAGCCCCGGCAGGACGGCAACAGCCCGAGGCCGATGTGCGCGCCCCGGTTGTGGGTGTCGATGCCCCACAGGTTCGCGGTGCCGACGAGTGTGCCGCCCTCCAGCTCGATCACGGAGAAGGGGACGTGCGGACACGGACACGGACACGGACATGGACTCGGATACGTCGGTCATGCGTCCCTCTCCGGTACGGCGCGCGGGATCTCGACCGTGATACGCGTACCAGCCCCGGGTGCACTGTCGACCCCGACCGTGCCGCCGAGCAGCCGCGCCCGCTCCTGGATGCCGAGCAGCCCGAACCCCTGGGAGACGGCGCCGGGCTCGAACCCGCGGCCGTCGTCCGCGACGACGAGACGCGCGCTGTCCGCGCCGAACGTCAGGGACACGGTCACGTGCCGCGCATCCGCGTGCCGCCGCACGTTGGTGAGCGCTTCCTGGGCGGCGCGGTAGAGGGCCGTGAGCGCCGTCCCGTCGGGGCCGAGAGCCTCGTACGGCTCGCCGTCGACCTGCAAGGTCGCCTGGATCCGGCCGTCATTGAGCTCCCGTACGAGATCGGCCGGCGCGGCCGGGAGCGGGAAGGGCGCGGCATGGTCATCACGCAGTGCCCGTACCGATGTCCGTACGTCGTCGAGGGCGAGCCCCGCCGAGCGGCGGGCGTCCGCCACGGCCTGGTCGGCGGTGTGCGGATCGTGGCCGCGGAAGGCGGCGGCCTTCTCCAACTGGACGGCGATCGCGGTGAGATGGTGCCCGAGACCGTCGTGGATGTCGCGGGCGAGCCGGTTGCGCTCGTTGGTGGCCGACAGTTCGGCGACCCGTGCCGCGTACTCCTCCAGCCGGGCCCGTCCCCGCTGCTCGCCGATCGCCACCGCGGCCATGGACAGGGCGAGGACCAGGCCGATGAGCAGCATCAGCAGGTCGGAGACGTACTCCGGGTCGGCGTACCAGGCGGGCTCGGACAGCGTGTAGAGAGCAAGGACCACGGCCACGCAGCAGACGGTCAGGGCGAGTGCGGCGGTGCGGCCGAAGGCGAAGTACGCGGTGAAGGGGACCAGCACGAGCAGCGCCCTGGACAGGCCCGACTCGTCGAGCGCTGCGACGGCGACGATGAGGACGAGCCGGGCGGCGAGCACGGCCAGGGGCGGGCGGAGCGGTCCGCTCTCCAGGAGGAGGAGCAGGAGGATGCCTGCGACGAAGGCGGCGGTGGGGGCAGTGGCGAGGGAGCTGGTGTGGGCGGCGGCGGTCAGGCCCGCGATGAGGACGGCGAGGTAGAGGAGCGGCGCTACCCAGGAAACGGGACGGGAGGGACCGGCGGGCACGGGGCCGGTGTCCGTGGCGCCCATGCCAGAGCTCGTACTGTGGCCGCTCATCCCCAGTGTCGCCATCGCCCCTCCCCGCCCCAGGCTACGTGGACCGGCCCCGCCGCGGACCCTGCCGAACGTCATATGACCTTTGGCCGCGAGGACTGGACGGCCGGCACTCACGGCCCGCCCCGGGCCGCTCCTACATTCGCCGTGTCCCGCTGAACTGCGGGAACCGTCGTCCTCGGAGTGTGCCGTCATGCTGCTGGCCCCTGCCCCTTCGTTCTTCCGCTTCGGTGCCGTGTGCGGAATCCTGTCCGGCCTCTTCATCGCACTGCCCGGCGCCATCGAGGCCTTCACCGGCGAGACCACCGCCACCAGCTTCGTCCTGGGCGTCTCACCTGCCTTCGCCACGCCGCTGCTCGTCGCCCTGCACCTGCGCCAGCACGGCGAGGCGGGTCGCGGGGGCGCGATCGCGTACGCCGTGAACCTCATCGGCCTCGGGCTGTTCGGGGGTGCGGCGTTCACGCTGAACATGGCGCTGTTCGGCCTCGACGACGCCACGTTGGAGGAGGTGCTGAGCGGGACGGCCCGGGCAGCGCTGCTCGGGAGCGCGGTCGTGTTCGCCGTCGGCACCGCGCTGTTCGGGCTCTCGATGGTGCGCACGGGGCTCTGTCCCAAGGTGCCCTCGTGGGGGTACGCCGTGATGCTGGGCGCGCTCGCACTGGTCGCGCCGCTGCCCGACTCGGTGTTCACCAGCCTCGTCCATGTGTTCGCGGGCGCGTCGGTGACGTGGCTCTCGCTGTCCTTGTGGGGGTGGGTGCGGTCGGCGGACACTGCCGTGCACCGGGCGGCCGCTCCCGTTCGGTGACGGCGGCCGGCGCCGATCGAGACACCCGGGGAAATTCCCTCGCGCTGTGGCCGGAACGGCCCGAGACTCCTCCCATGGCTGACATGGGGGCGTTCCGGGACGCGGTCACCGCGTGGGCGGCGGGTGGCCCCGGCGAGCCCGCGCATGATGTGGCGGCGTCGCTGTCCGTCCGGGTGGCCGTCCTGCTCGAAGGGTTGAGCGACGTCGCGGCGGTCAGCGCGCTGGCCGAGCGTCGCGGCCGGGACCTGGCGGCCGAAGGGATCTGCGTCCTGTCGATCGGCGGTGCGATGAGCGTCGGCCGCTACGCCCGGCTCCTCGGCGCACCCGGCCTGGGCCTTGCTCTCGCCGGCCTGTGCGACGAGGCGGAACGTCCCTACTACGCCCGCGGCTTCACGCAGGCCGGTGCGACAGAGCAGGACTTCTACGTCTGTGCCGCGGACCTGGAGGACGAGCTGATCCGCGCGCTGGGCGTGCCACGGGTGGCGGAGCTCGTCCGGGCGGAAGGCGACTTCCGAGCACTGCGGACCTTCCTGCGTCAGCCCGCACAGCAGGGCCGCACCCCCCACCAGCAGTTCAAGCGCTTCCTCGGAACGAAGAAGGGCCGCAAGATCCACTACGGCCGGGTCCTCGTCGAGGCCCTCACCGCCGACCGCGTCCCGGCCCCGCTGGAGGGCCTGCTCGCCGGCCTCGCGGCTCGGTAGCACCCGACGTCGAGGGCACCGTGTGACCTGGCCCGGCCGTGGAACTCGGTGTCCATGAACCGACAGGAAGTCCCTCAGGTGTCGTACTGGCTGCAGACCGCACCGCCCGGTGATCCCTTTCCGGAGCTGGTCGAGGACCTGTCCGTCGACGTTGCCGTCGTCGGGGCCGGCATCGCGGGCCTCAGTACCGCCTGGGAGCTGTGCCGACGCGGCCGGAGCGTCGCCGTGCTGGAGGCCGGGCGGATCGCGGCCGGAGTCACCGGCCACACGACCGCCAAGCTCACCGCTCTGCATACGCTCGTCTACGACCGGCTCCGCCGCACCCGTGGCCCGGAGGGCGCTCAGCAGTACGCACGTTCCCAGTCCGACGCGATCCGGTGTGCCGCCGGGATCGTGGAGGAACTCGGCATCGACTGCGAGTGGGAGGAGACGGCGGCGTACACCTACGCCGAGGACAGCGCCCGCGTGGAGGAACTGCGGGCGGAGGTGGACGCGGCCCGCGCGGCCGGGCTGCCCGCCGAGTTCGTGACGGAGACCGAGCTGCCGTTCGCCGTCGCCGGCGCGATCCGGCTCCCGGGCCAGGCGCAGTTCCATCCGCGCAAGTACCTCCTGGCGCTCGCCGACGGCATTCGGCGCCGCGGCGGACTGATCCACGAAGGGACCCGGATCGTCGGCCTCACCGAGGGCGAACCGAGCGTCGTGACGACCGAGACCGGTGTGAAGGTCACCGCCGACGCAGTCGTGGTCGCCACCCACTACCCCGTCTTCGACCGGGCCCTCCTCTTCACCCGGCTCTCGCCCCGCCGCGAACTGGTCGTTGCCGCCCCGGTCCCCGCCGAGACGGCCCCCCGCGGCATGTACATCACCCCCGAGCAGAACACGCGCTCGCTGCGCAGCGCCCCGTACGCGCACGGACAACGGCTGCTCATCGTGACCGGCGAGCACTTCACCCCGGGCACGGGCGGTGACGTCGAGGAACGCTTCCGGCGGCTGTCCGAGTGGGCGGAGGGGCATTTCGGCGGGCTCACCTTCACCCACCGGTGGGCTACACAGGACAACGACCCGACCGACTCCGTCCCCCTGGTCGGCCCACTGCATCCCGCGAGCCGTCACGTCTACGTGGCCACCGGCTTCGGCGGTTGGGGGCTGAGCGGCGGCATCATGGCCGGTCAGCTGCTGAGCACGCTCGTCACCGGCGGGAAGTCGCCGTGGAGTGATCTGTACGATCCCCGGCGCGTGGCCTCGGTCGTAAGGGAAGGCACCGAGTTCCTCAAGCACCAGGCCCAGGTGGCACGGCACTTCGTCGGTGACCGCCTGCCGTCACCGTCGGGTCCGGCGGTGACGGACATCGCCCCGGGCGACGGAGCCGTGGTGCATGTGAACGGGCAGCGCAGCGCCGTCCACCGCGACGACGACGGCGAACTGCACGCCGTCTCCGCGCGCTGCACCCATCTGGGCTGTCTGGTGGCCTTCAACCGCGCGGAACGGGCCTGGGAATGCCCCTGCCACGGCTCCCGGTTCGACCCGCAGGGCCGCGTGCTCCAAGGGCCGGCTCTGCGGCCGTTGGAGCAACGCGACCTCTGACTACGGAAGTGGTGTGCCGCCCGTCGCGTTGAGGATCTCCGCCGTGACGAAGCCGGCCTCCTGGGAGGCGAGATAGACGTACGCCGGAGCCAGTTCCGCGGGCTGCGCCGGGCGCCCCAGGGGGCTCTGCTTGCCGAACTCGACGGTGTCGGGCAACGTCGCCGGGATCAGCGGCGTCCACACCGGGCCCGGTGCGACCGCGTTGACGCGGATGCCACGGTCGACGAGCATCTGGGCCAGTCCCTGGGTGAAGGTGACGATCGCGCCTTTCGTCGTCGCGTAGTCCAGCAGATGCGGGCTGGGCTTGTAGGCCTGCACCGACGTCGAGTTGATGACGCTGCCACCCTCGGGAATGTGCGGCAGCGCGAACTTCGTCAGCCAGAACATGCCGTAGAGGTTGGTGCGCATCACCCGGTCGAACTGCTCGGTCGTGATCGCCTCGATGCCCTCGGGCTGGGACATCTGGTAGGCGGCGTTGTTCACCAGGACGTCGATGTGTCCGAACTCCCCGACCGCGCGCTCGATCAGGGCCCGGCAGTTGTCCTCCTCGCGGATGTCGCAGGAGACGGCGACCGCCTTGCGGCCGGCGTCCTCGACGAGCCGGGCGGACTCGCGGGCCTCGTCCGCCTCCTCCTCAAGGTAGGTGAAGAGCACATCGGCCCCCTCCCGGGCGAAGGCCAGGGCCACCGCCCGTCCGATGCCGGAGTCGCCGCCGGTGATGACGGTCTTGCGGCCCTCAAGGCGTCCGGCACCGCGGTAGCTCTCCTCACCGTGATCGGGCGGCGGGTCCATCGGCCCGGTCCACCCGGGGTGGGGCTGGTCCTGCGGGGGGAAGTCGGGGCGCGGGTGCTGGGTGGCCGGGTTCTGCTGGGTGTGCTGCGGATCGGTCACGACGGCCTCCTGACCGCTGGGCGGGCATGAACGGTGACCGAGTTCCCCGCCTCTTGCCGCCTGAAAGGGGCGCGGGCTGATCCGGGGTCGATGACCGGGGTCCGGTGCTCAACTCGCCCACGCCAGCAGCCGCTGCCCCGTCTCGGGCTCCCGCAGCCGCGCCAGCGACTGCTTCTCCAGCTGGCGTACGCGCTCGCGGGTGAGGCCGACGTGCCGTGCGACTTGTTCGAGGGTGCGCTGCTCCCCGTCGTGCAGGCCGTAGCGGAGGCTGAGGATCATGGCCTCGCGGGGTGCGAGGGTGCCGATGGCCTTCCTCAGGTCCTGGGCGAGTGCCTGGTACTCGGCGACGTTCGCGGCCTGCAGCACCTCGGTGTCGGGGATGAGGTCGCCGATCACCGTCTCACCGGCCTCGTCGACCGGGGTGTCCAGGCTGACGGCCTGGCGCCCGACGCGGCGCAGCCAGCCGACCCGGTCCACGCTGAAGCCGCTGTCCTGGGCCGCTTCCTCGGCGGTGGGCTCACGCCCCAGATCGAACCGCAGACGCCGTTCGATCTTGCCGAGCTTTCGCAGCTCCTCCACGACATGCATCGGCAGCCGTACGGCCCGGGCGTGCTGGGCGAGGCCTCGCTCGATCGCCTGGCGGATCCACCAGGTCGCGTACGTGGAGAACTTGAAGCCCTTGGTGTGGTCGAACTTCTCCACCGCCCGGATCAGCCCCAGGTTTCCCTCCTGGATGACGTCGAGCAGGGGCACACCCCGGTGGGCGTGCCGCTTGGCCATCGCCACCACGAGCCGGAGGTTGGCCCGGATCATGTGGTCCTTGGCGGCCGTGCCGTCGCGGGCGACCGCATCGAGGTCCTGGCGCCGCTCCGGCGCCAGCTCCCGCTCGTAGGCGTCGGCCTCGCCCAGTTCCTCGGCGGCTCGCACTCCGGCCTCGATGCGCTGGGCCAGCCGTACCTCGCCCTCCGCGGTGAGCAGCGGGGTCGCCGCGATCTGGGTCAGATACTGGCCGAGTAGATCCGGCTCCTCGTCGGGCTCCGGCACCCGGCCGCGCGCACGTGCGGAGCGGGTGGAAGCGCCGCGGCTCACCCGGGGTTCCAGCGCGGCAGTCTGTGTCAGGGAAGACATCCTCACGGCCCTTCGTCCGGTCTCAGTCCCCTCCATCACCGGGCTCTCCGAGTACCCGAGGAGCCCACGACGAACCGGGCCCCTCGCCGCCTTGGCTCACGCACAGGGCGTGCGCCTGCCGGGTGCTCGGTGGGCCTCGGACCGCCGTACGCCCTGCGGCCGGGCGCGGACACGGCCTGGCCCGACGGCACACCCGAGGCGGGCGCCGTGTACCGGCTGCCGGACGCGCCCGGCCCGCGGGCCGGGATCACCAGTGACGGACGCCGGCCGGTGGACCGGCGGCCGCCGCGTCGCGACCCGCTTCGCCCCCGCGCCCGACGGCAGCCCTCGACGCGACCACGACACCGTATGAGTCCCGCCATTCCCCACCCGGCTCGGCCGCCGCATCCCCTGCCCGGCGAGTTTATGGACGGGCCGTGAGGGCAATCGGCCACGAGGCCGTAGCGACGGTCGCGTCATGCAGTGCGCGTCGGACCGGGCGGAGGACCGGAGATGACCGACAAGGCCCCGGACACGGACGTTCTGGTGGTGGGCGCCGGCCCCACCGGACTGCTCCTCGCCGCAGAACTCGCCCAGACCGGCGTCGCCACGACGCTCGTGGAGCGGCGGCACACCGAGTCCAATCTGACCCGGGCGTTCGCCATCCACGCCCGCACCCTGGAAGCCCTCGACGCGAGGGGGACGGCCGACGAACTCGTCGCCGGCGGCGTGACGGTCGACAGTATCCGGATCTTCGGCGCGGCCGACCTGAACCTGACCCGGTTGCCCACCCGATTCCCGTTCGTCCTGGTCACTCCGCAGTACGAGACCGAGCGTGTGCTCCGGAAGCGGGCCGAGGCGGTGGGCGTGCGGATGCGGTGGGGGACCGAGCTGGTCTCGCTGCGGCAGGACGCCGACGGGGTCGAGGCCGAACTGCGCGGGCCGGACGGGACGGTGCGCACCGAGCGGACCCCGTACCTGGTCGGCGCCGACGGAGTGCACAGCACCGTTCGCCGCGCGGTGGGACTGCCGTTCATCGGCCGTTCCTCGGTGATGAGTTCGCTGGTTCTGGCCGACGTACAACTCGCCGAGCCCCCGACGGACGTACTCACCGTCAACGGCACCGGCGACGGCTTCGCCTTCATCGCGCCCTTCGGCGACGGCTGGTACCGGGTCATCACCTGGTACCGGCACCGCCAGCTGCCCGACGACGCGCCCGCCACGCTGGAGGAGGTGCGCGAGGACACCCGCCGCGCGCTCGGCACCGACTACGGCATGCACGACGCCCGCTGGCTGTCGCGCTTCCACAACGACGAGCGCCAGGCCCCGCACTATCGCCAGGGCCGGGTCCTGCTGGCCGGTGACGCGGCCCATACCCATTCGCCCGCCGGCGGGCAGGGCATGAACACCGGGCTGCAGGACGCCTTCAACCTTGGCTGGAAACTGGCCGCCGTCGTACGCGGCCGCGCGGACGACGCCCTGCTGGACAGCTACGAAGCCGAGCGCCATCCCGTCGGGCAGGCGGTGATACGCAGGACCGGGACGCTGGTCCGGGTCGTCCTCCTGCGCACGCCGCCCCTGCGGGCCGTGCGCGGACTCGTCGGCAGGACCGTGCTCCATGCCGGACCCGTCGTGGACAAGGTGGCGGGCGCGCTGTCCGGGATCGCCATCCGCTACGAGGCCGGGCCGCACGCTCATCCGTCGGCCGGGGCACGGGCGCCCGACCTGCCGCTGTCCGGTGCGGGAGGGGCGAACAGGCTGTACGAGGCGTTGCGGACGGGGAGGTTCGTCCTGCTGACGGCGGACCCGTCCGAGACGGCTGCGCTCGACGGCCGGGTGGCGGACGCGGTCGACGTCCACGCCGTGGCGGACAGCCGTGCCGCGGCCGTACCTCCCCTGATCCTCGTACGCCCGGACGGCTACGTCGCCTGGGCCACCGACGAGCCCGACCGCGACCACCGCCGACGGGACCTCACTGCCGCGCTGGACCACTGGTGCACAGCGCCGGACCGGGACGCAGCCCGGTCGGGGTGAGCCTGATTGTTCAGGCACCCCGATTCGGGGTACTGGGGAGCAACCCACGCCGGAGGACAAGGCCTGCGCGGTCCTCGAGAGCCGGACCGGATCCGGGCGCTGGTCATTCCGCCGCCCTGGCAGGACGTGTGGATCTGCCGCAGCGAGACCGCACGACGCCGTGCCGCCCACCCACGGCCTCCCCGAAGTCGTGTCTTGGAGCCGCCCAGGCGCGGGTACTCGGCGAGCGCAAGGCCTCATCGCCCTGGAGTCCAGGACCACGGTCTCCCCACGGAGAGGCACGAGAAATGAACGAGAAGAATCCTGATCCGGACCCGCGCAGCACCCCCGGTCTGGAGCCCGGCGGCAGCGTGCCGCCCGGCGAGACACCGCCCGCAGAGGGCAGCACACCCTGGGCCGGCCCGCAGGAGAGCTACAACCCGGCGAAGGGCTGGGCCAAGGGCCCGCTGCTCATCATCATGATCGTCGTCGTACTGTGCGCGGCGTTCTTCCTCGCCTTCGCGCTGTCACTGGCATTGTGACCAGGCCCGATAAGGCTGAAGCCCGAATGTTTCCAGCAGGCCTGAGGGGAACCCGGCCGTCGGCGACCCCGAGGAATCCGACCCCCGAGGAATCCGACCCCAGGAGGCGAAGATGAGCGACGAGCACATGGCGGACGACGTCTATCAGCCCACGGGGAGCAACGAGGAGCAGGAGGACGCCGCTCCGCTGGACCTTCAGGACGCGGTGGACGAGCGCACGTACGACGACATGCTCGACGACGGCTACTCCCCGCCGGACGAGCCGATGAGTGTCACCAGGACAGGCACCACGGCGTCCGAGCAACACGAGGGCGAGTCCCTCGACGAGAGGCTGGAGCAGGAGGTACCCGACGTGACGGCGCCGGACGCGGACGAGGGCGCGGGGACGGACACCGCCGAGGACGCGGCGAGGGGTGCGGAGGAGGCCGCGGTGAACGTCGTGCCCGACGAACAACTGCCGCCGGCAGGTGAAGTGGGGGAGTGAGACCACAAACTGCATGCCTGGCGCAGACGTTGAGGCTGCGGGCACGGGTCCCACCGTGCCCGCAGCCTCGTTCCCGCGGCCACTCAGGCACGCAACGAGTGCCCCAGCGCCCCCGGGGTAAACCCCCCACACCCTTGGTTGCGGTGGCCGAGCCGCCGGAGGCTCTCAACAGGGCCCGCCCCGGCCCGGGTTCCCTGTGATAGGGGCTGCCCTCCTCCTCTGCATTGGCCAAGAAGCACCGCCGACTGGCCCCCGACCTGCTGCACGACGGACACCGGGCCGTGGCTCGCACGCCCGGTAAAGATCCAAAAGCAGGTGTTGCCGGCAACCCCGTCGCATAATCTCGTGGAGGAAGACGTCAGTTGCCCTGTGTATCCACAGTCAGGAGGCGATGGTGCTCGAAAGGGGCACGCGGCTGCTCGCGGGCGCCGTAGTCGTGGCCTGTGCGGTGCTCGTCGGCCCCAGTGCGCCAAGCGGTGCCCCCATCGGCAGGCCACTGCCCGCCGACGCCGAGAGCGATGTCGTACCGAACCGGGTCATGACGTGGAACCTCTGCAACCCCTGCGAGGAAAGCAACCTCGACCGGGCAGCGGAGATCGCCACGTACGCACCCCAGGTCATCGGCCTGCAAGAAGCCTGCGCGCGCGACGTCGCGAGGATCCGGGACTACCTGGAGAGCGTGTACGGGCTGGTGTACCACGTCGAGTACGGGACGGTGCTTCGGAATTGGGGCCGCTGCGGGGGAGCGCCATGGCGTCCGGGGGCCTACGGCCAGGCGATCCTCTCGGCGGCACCGATGACCGACCACGTCAACGTGGAGTACCCCGACGGCGGATCCGAAGACCGCGGATACATGGCAGTCACCACCCGCGTGGGCGGCCGGCTCGTCCGGGTCTTCAACACACACCTCGCCGAACGCCGTCAGGAACAGGTCCGAGCCGACCAGACGGCCGTACTCGCCGCCGCCGTCGCCCGGCACGACCGCGCCATCGTCCTCGGTGACTTCAACGCCGTACCGGACGCCCCCGAACTCGCCCCGATATGGGCAGTGGCCGCGGATGTCGACCCCGAGTGCCACCCCTCGCCCGTCGGCACCTGCGAGCCGACGACCGAATGGCAGAGCAAGTTCGACTACGTTTTCCTGCGCGGCATGGCCCCGCTCAATCACCGCGTGCAACCCAGCCCGTATTCGGACCACTCCATGCTGCAGACCGACCTGGCATCCACGTAACGGACCGGCTGGGGGCATCAGCGTGAGTCGCGCAGCTTGAGAATGTATGTCGCGGTGAGCGCGACGGTACGGTCTTCGTCGCCTGCCAGTTCCGCCAGAGCGCGCGACGCCGTAGGGCCGGGGATGTCCGCGAGCGCCTGGGCGAGACGTCGACGTCCGGAGCCGGCGGCGCCGCCCAGACGGTCGACGAGGCCGGCAGCGATCGTCTCCGCCGGCGAAGGCTCACTGGCCAGCGTGCTCAGCGCATCAGCGGCATCGACGTCGCTCACCTCATCGGCGATCATGTCGATGAGAGTCGGGATCGAGTCCGCCACTCCCCGTGCTCCCAGCACCAGCGCCGCGCACCTGCGGACCACGAGGTCGGAGCTTGCGAGGGCGTCCTGGAGCAGGGCGGTCGCGGCAGCGGTCGGAATCTCGGCGACGGCCTGGACGGCACGCTTGCGAACCTCGGCCTCCGACGAGCCCAGGCCCTCCGCCAGCAGTGCCAGTCCTTCATCACCGGTCTGAGCCAGAGCCCATCGAAGGGCTCCGGCGACGTTCGGCTCCGTCTCGTTCAACGCGGCGTCGACCAGAGCCTCCACCGGCACCGGAACCTCCTCGACAGAGGACAAGGCCGCGCGCTGGCGCTTCCCCGCGCTCTCCGAGCCCAAGGCCTGGAGGAGGGAGACGGTCTGGAGGACGTCCTCCCAACCGGTGGGCTCCGCGGCATCGATGCGACGGAGCTGCCGGAGCAACTCCGTCTCCCGCGCGAGGCGTTCCCGTGTCTGGCGGATCAGGTCGGCGACCAGCGCCGAGGGCCGGAAGCCGGGATCATCCAGGGCGCGCCCGACATCGCGCAGCGACAGTCCCAGCGACCGCAGGCTCTCGATATGGAAGATCCTCTGGATGTCCGCGCTGGAGTACTCGCGATAGCCGGTCGAGGTACGTCCTGTGGGCCGCACCAGGCCGAGTGACTCATAGTGCCGGAGCATGCGAGCGCTGACCCCGGACCGCCGTGCCACATCGCCGATCAACACCGCTGCTCACTCCTCCTGCCCGCTGGGACCCAGGGCTACGATGCGCTTCGCCTCCTCAAGCGCGAACTCGAATGCGGTATCCGGGTGGCGCAACAGCCGCTCCGTGGCGATGGCGTGCTGCCGCACACGAACGACGCGATGCGTCGTCGCGACGCGCACAGCAGGCTCGGCCACCTCACCGAGTGCGAGCAGCGCCCGGCTCAGGCTCAACTGCGTTTCCCGTCCACCGCGGCCGAGCTGGGTCACCAGTACCTCGGCCAGCTCGGGCTTCTCAACCTCGGGCACGAGTATGACGGCAGCTCGCCAAGCGCTCTGCGCCACCTCGTCGTCGGCGTCGGTCAGATGCGCACGTGTGATCGCCGGCCAGGCCTGCCGGTCGCCGACCTTGGACAAGGTGTGCAAGGCCTGACTTCGTGCCTGCGCACAGTCCGAACGGAGTTCATCGATCAGCTTCGGGACCGTGATCTCCGCTGAATGCCGGGTGAGCGCCCACGTGAGCATGTCCCGCACATAAAACTCAGGCTCAACCGCGCATCGCGCAATGAGCCCGTCCACGCATCGGGGGTCGGGAGCCGTACCGACCGCCAGCGCCGCTCTGAGCCGCACCGTTGAGCTGCTGTTCTGCAGGCCTTGGAGCGCTGCCATCGTGTTCGTGTTCTCTGGGGACATGGAGAGCACCTCCTTGGCCACAGTGAAGGCCTTGTCACGGTGTCAAGGTCAAGCCGCCGAACGGCCGGCCAGGCGTTAGAGTCCAGCTGTGCGTTGATCCTCCGGGCGGCGGCCATGTGCAGCCGCAGACGGTGCGGGGCGTCTCCTGTCACGGGGCGGCCCCGGCAGACATACCCGTCATCACCTCACCGGAGATCCCCACCATGACTGCTGAGCAGCCACTCACCTACGACGCGTTCGTCGAACTCGCCACCGCTGATTCAGCCGTCGTCGGCCTCGTCCTCAAAGGCTCCCGAGCCCACGACGGCATGATCACGCGCCATTCCGATCACGACCTGTACGTGATCATCGCCGACGACGCCCCGACCGACCTCACCCGCTTCGGGGGCCACCGCACCGCCGACCTCGACCTCGTCATCGTCTCGCTCACGCAGTTCCGCGCAGCCGGAATGCCCGGCTTCGAACGCTACGCCCTCGCCCGTGCCCACATCCTCCTCGACCGCCTCGACGGAGACATCGCCCAGATCCTCGCCGACAAGGCCCGCCTGAACGCGGACGAGGCATTCCAGGACTCCCGCGGCTGGCTTGACGCCTACGCCAACTCTCTCTACCGCTCCCTCAAAAACCACCGCGACGGCCGGCCTCTCGCCGCTCGCCTCGACGCCGCCGACAGCATCCGCTATCTGCTCGAACTGCTCTTCACCCTTGACCGCCGCCCCCGCCCCTACAACAAGTACCTGGAGTGGGAGCTCGTACGACACCCCCTGCCGGGCTGGGACACCGACGTCCTGCTCCATTGGCGACACGAACCTCCCCGGCGGGATCGACCGGATCAAGATCACCGTCTGCGCGCTGGAGAACGGCGTCCAAGAAGACTGCTCGAATCCCGTGAACTACATGAAGCCCTGACCTCGGAAAGCGCTGGTCAGCCGGGGGTTCGGCAGGCGCAGTTCGAGGCTTCCCGCCTTCTTGATCAACTCTCGGACTCCGCCTCATGAAAGCGCAAGGTCAGACACGTGCGCCGTCGTCGACGAGCTGTACCCGGAACCGGCCTTGGCGAGGGGCCACGGGCAGGCGGCCGGCTCCCAGGTCCGTCAGCAGCGCGGTGGGGTCCGTGCTGAGAGCGACGGTGCAGGGTGAGCGGTCGAGCTGCGCCCGCAGAAGGCCAAGGTCCAGTTGGAGCACGTCCGTCAGCCAAGGCACGGCCGGGCGGAGCGGCGACGGGGCCGGGCGCGCTGCTGGCCGCCCGCCTGCCGAGCCGCTTCGGATATGGCGCTGTGCTCGTGTCCGGGGCAGCACCCGGCGACGGCGTGTTCCTGTTGGTGCCTGCACTGCGCGGCTCCTCCGCGGTGACGGTTTGCGCCCTCCTCGCGGTCAACTTCGTCTCCGGGACCTTCAGCCAGCTGGTGAATGTCACGGTCATGGCCGTCCGGCAGACGGTCACTCCGGACGGCATGCAAGGCCGCGCGGCCGCGACGATCAACTTTGTCGGCATGGGCCTGACCCCGCTCGGCTCGCTGCTCGGCGGCTTTCTCGGGGACGTGTGGGGGACACGCACCAGCCTGCTCGTAACAGCCGCAGGCATGCTGCTGTCGCCGGCCCTGATGGCCCTGTCCCCACTCGCCCGCCTGGGACGGACGCTTCCCGATCCACCAGAGACGCCGGTCCCGCGCGCGTGAGGGCTTCCAGGACCGCGAACTGCCCGTGCGGAGCACTCAGTACGTGAGTGCGTCCTCAGCGGTGCCGAAGAAACTCGTGACCTGGCCGTCGTTGACCGTGACGGGACCACCGCTGATCGACACCGTCGTAGGGCTCCCGGAGGCGGAGAGCGCCACCTCCATCTGGTCGGCGCTCTTGCCGCCCGCGGTGTCGGCGCGCGAGAACATGATCCCGGCGTAGGCGCTCTCGCCGGCCTTGAGAATCCAGTCCTTACCGTCGGGTCCCATGTGCTCGGCGGCGCCGTCGAGTTCCGGAATCGTGATCACCAGCTCGTTCGCCGGCAGCAGACAGGGGTCACTGCCCTTGTTCACAGCGGTCAGCAAGGCGTGGTTGACGGGCCTGGACGCGACGGTGACGTTGTAGCTCAAGTCGGTTGTCTCGCACATCCCTACGCCGCCGTCCTGGTCGTCGTCCGCCCCGGCCTCCGACGGCGGCGGGGTGCTGCCACCGCTGTCATCATCCGGGCCGTTGGTCGGGGGCGTGTCGGAGCCCTGGTCCGTACCAGTATTGGACGGGTTGGCTGTCGCGCTCGGAGCGGCCGTGTCCTTCTCGGCTTCGCTGTCGCATGCGGTCAGTGCCAGGATGCCGAGCGAGAGAGCGGCCAGTACGGCGGTGGTACGGCGTGAACGAGCTGCGTGAGCCATGAGAAGTCCCCCGGGAGTCGGAATGTCCCGGTGATCGTGCCGCATGGGAGAGATGCTTCCGCCTGCTCACATCGAGTGAGAGCCGTATTCGGACACGCCTGTGACACTGCGACAGCGATGCACGGCACAGTCAGCACCTCACGGTGCGGCAGCTGCGTCCGCTGCGGGACGTCAGCGGGGACCGGTCAGCGTCGGCTGGGCACCCGTGCATGGGCAGGCAGCCGGCCCGGGCGCTGGATCGGTGCCGGTTCCGGAAGGGCGGGCCAGTGATGCTCGGTGAACAGGCGGGCGACCAGCTCACCTCTGCTGGAGTCTCCGGCCTTGGCGTAGACGGTCTTGAGGTGGTGGCGGACGGTGTGCGGGGAGATGACGCCGCCCAGGCATCCCACACGGCCCAAGCGCTCCCCACACCGTGACACTGCCTCCGGAGGCCACCTGTCGGACCGGGGCGCGCCTGGCGGACCACCAGCCGTCGGCTGACTGCCAGTTCATCCTTCTGCTCTTCCGCTGCTGATGTGACCTGGTGTCAGATGGACGCCATGCCGAGAGCCATATGACGAGCCGCGGTCTGCGCGGTGGCCATCGCCCTGGCAACCATCCAAGGCTGCACCGAAAGTAATGAACCGGTCCGCGAGCTCGTTGATCGCCCAGCGATTGGCGGAGCTGTACGGCGTCACGATTGAGCACTTGGGCCCTTGGTGATCGACGAGTTGCTGCCGGGACGCGCCGGATCGGGCAGCGCCACCCCCGCGCAAATCGAGCCCATGTCCAGGTGCCTCAGAACGCGTCGACGTACACATACACCCGGTCGAAGCGGAGGGCGGCCAGGTCGGCGCGGCGGATCACCCAGTGGAAGAGGCCCGCCTCCAGCTCCTCGCAGTCGTCATCGCCGCGCCAGGTCGCCAGCAGCGTCCATTCGTCGCCGTCCGCGAGGGGCAGCGGCACGTCGTCCTGGGCCGCCTCGACAGGGTCCCAGTTGAAGAGGTTCGGCAGACCGCCGAGCTGGAAGCGCCAGCGCGGGCGCCAGCCGACCACGTGAGACCAGGCGGACTCCAGCTCGGCGGCCCGCTGCGACGACTCGTCGTCGTCCTCGTCGCGGTACGGCCACGACCACTGGTGGAAGCAGAAGTCCAGCCGCGCCGGGTGGTACGTGGCCGGGTCGCTCGGTCGCCCGGCCGACGGCGTACCGGCCGGGATGTACCGCACCGCGTCAGCGGTGACGTACCCGCTGCCCGGGTCGGGGTCGGCGAAGAACAGCAGTCGGCCCTCGGTGGGCAACGGCAGGTCCGTTGCCCCGGGCGGCAGGGCCGCGCAGTCGACGGCCGCGACGAACGCCGTCGTCGGCGCGGGGGCGCCCTCCGGCAGCGGCGGGTTCCCACCGGTCAGCGCCACCACGGGGCCGGGGCCGTCTTCCGCGAGGTAGATCGCCGGGCGGGCGGTGCGTATGTACGCCTCCACCTCGGCTGCCGGAATCCCCCGTGCGGCGGCCTCCGCGCGGAAGCGGGCGGCCCTCGCCGCCGGGGTCTCGTCAACGGTTCGCGTGTCGGTCATGGGACGACCCTAGGGCCTGCTGATCCCCTCATGTTGGCCTTCGCCTACGGCACTTGGCGGCTCACTCCGCGCGCGGACCGGCGCGTGCAGACGCAGTGTGGAGGAGTGAGGCGGCGGATGTCGTTGCAGAGCGGGCACATAGGATCGCCGGCATGGCACTGCGACCTGTTCACGTGATCATCAAGGCTCTTGATGCCTCGGCGGTCGGCCGGTTCTGGGCGGAGGCGCTCGGCTGGAGTGCGTACAGCCCTGGCGTGACGACGTACGTCGGCCCTGCCGGCGGACTCGTGTGGCCGGACCCGGTCGTCGTCGGCATCGACGTCGTGCCCGTGCCGGAACCCAAGACGACGGCCAAGAACCGTGTGCACCTCGATCTGGCCACCACCTCTGCGGCCCATCAGGCGGAGTTGGTCGCGCGCCTGAACGCTCTCGGCGCGACGCCCGCCGACGTGGGGCAGGGCGACGTGCCGTGGACGGTCCTCGCCGACCCGGAGGGCAACGAGTTCTGTGTGCTGGAACCTCGGGAGATCTACCGGGACACCGGGCCGATCGCCGCGGTGGTGGTCGACTGCGCGGATCCGCGGGCCATGGCCCGGTTCTGGGGCGAGGCGATGGACTGGACCGTGCACGAAGTCACTGACGAACAGGCGGTGTTGCGTTCCGCCAAGGGTGTCGGCCCGTACCTGGAGTTCCTCCGCACGCCCGACGTGAAGACCGTGCCAGACCGCGTCCATCTTGATCTGCTGCCGTACCCCGGCGACGACAAGGCAGCGGAGGTGGCCCGGCTGCGGGCCCTCGGCGCCGCCGACCTCGACCTCGGCCAGGGCGACGTCGCGTGGACGTGCCTGACCGACCCGGAGGGCCACGAGTTCTGCGTCCTCGCCTTGCACTGACGCGGAGTCCGGACGGTACGCCGGGTGCGACTGGGGTGCCGGGCCGCGGCCATGGGCGGGGCCCGGCGGATTGGCCGGTCGTTTCAGGCCGCCGGGGTCAGTTCGGCTTGGCCGAAGAGAAGGGCGAAGCCGGTGGGGAGTTGGGCGATGATGCGGGCGAGGAGGTCGCGGCCCGCGAGGTGGGCGACCACCTGGAGGACGGTTCCGGCGTCCCAGCGCGCGGTGGCCTGGGTGCCGCCGCTCCGGGTGGCGAGGTCCTTCACGAAGCCCCAGCCGGTGAGGTTCTGGGTGCCAGGGATCTGAGCAGTGAAGGTCCGGGCTGCCTCCAGGGGCAGTCTCGCGGCGAGTTCGACGCGTTCGTCGCCGGTCAGCTGCCGTCCCAGTGCGGCGAGCACGAGGTTGACGGCCTCCGCGGCTCGTTCGCGGGTGGGATACGCGCCTTCATACCTCACCTTCTCCAGCATCTGGTCGTAGGACATGGCGGGCGTGGGCCGGGCTGGTGCGGGCTCGGGGAACATCGGTGGCTGGATCACCTTTCTGATGGTTGAGAGGCCGGTGCTGCGGGCCGGTCACGGGGCCAGGCGCCGCGGCTCATGAGGGCGTGGAGTGGCCGGACAACGTGGAGTGGCCGGACAAGAGGTCGTAGTCAAGGGGGAGTTGGGGGAGGTCCGCCGCATGCGCCTACGCCCCGGCAGCGGTGACGACCGCCTCCCATGAACCCCAGGCTTTCCCCGTGTCGGCCGGACCGCGCGCGGAGGGGGCTGGAGGGGAGGGGGTGAGCCCTCCGCGCGCGGGGTCCGGGCATGTTGGTGCCGATGTGACCGGCGGTGCCCTGTCGTCCGACGGGCACGTCGGCTGTGGCCCTGGTCGGGCCCGCGGGTCAGCCGCTGATCTCCTTGTGCCCGGTGTCCCCGGTGCCGATCGAGATCTTGCGCGGCTTGGCGCGTTCGGCGATCGGGATGCGCAGGGTCAGGACACCTGCGTCGTAGTCGGCCTTGATGCGATCGACGTCGAGTGTGTCGGCCAGCATGACCGACCGGGAGAAGACACCGAGCGGACGCTCGGACAGCTCCATCTGTGCGTCCTCGGCCTTGGCGACCGGGCGGCGCTCCGCCTTCACGGTCAGCATGTTCCGCTCGACATCCACGTCGATGGCGTCAGCCGGGACACCCGGCAGATCCAGGGCGATCACGTACTCGTCACCCTCGCGGTACGCGTCCATCGGCATCGTGGTCGGCCGCGACCAGGTGCCGGGCGTGCCGAGGAGCTGCTGGGTAAGACGGTCGAGCTCACGGAACGGGTCAGTGCGCATCAACATCGGTGAACACCTCCAGGTTTTGTGGCGATATGTGCCAATGCGCTTCACCTGTCTCTCGTTGTAGCATGTCATCGAAACGTTGACAAGTTCGATGTCGTCGAAAGGGTGACAGCCCCTTCGCCTGGAGGAATCGTGCCGTGACCGCAGCCGACCGGACCCGAACCGACCTGCCCGAAGGCACCGGCCCCGCCTCCTTTCTCGCGGCGGCCGCAGCTTTGAGCGCCATCGACGAAGCCCTGCGCGCCGCCCACGACCAGCGAGCCGACGCGCCGCACGGCACCGACGCTGCCCCTGGTCCCGAACAGGTTCTGGCCTCTCTTCTCCTGCTGCGTGAGGTACGCGAGCGGCTCGCGGGCTGGGAGACCGACCTGATCGAGACGGCCCGGGAGGCGGGAGCGAGCTGGGCGGACCTCGCCCACCCCCTCGGCGTCACCAGCCGCCAGGCAGCGGAGCGCCGCTATCTGCGACTGCGCCCCGGAGCCGCCGGCACGACCGGTGAGCAGCGCGTGAAAGCCACGCGTGACCACCGCGCCGCCAACCGCTCCGTCACCAGCTGGGCCCGCGCGAACGCCGCAGGCCTCCGCCGCCTCGCCGGCCAGATCACAGCGCTCCCCGACCTCCCCGCCGCCGCCCACCCCACCATCAGCCGCCTGAACCAGGCCCTCGCGGACAACGACGCCGCCCGGCTCCTCGCCCCCCTCGAAGCGGCCCGCCCCCACCTCCCTTCCGCCCACGCGGACCTCGCCGCCCACATCGACACCATCACCGGCCACACCGAGCGGCTGCGCCATGCCAGCCACGAACGGCGCCGGGGTGCCGACGGCCGCTGAATCCGAACCGCGACCGCAGCCGCCGACCGGTCTTCCCGTCCGCAGAGGTCAATGGAGGGTGGGCCGGTAGATCAGCTCCTGGATGTGACCGTCGAGCGTCCGGTTCTCGATCAGCTCCAGGTCGAAGTCGGCCGCATCCCGGAAGACCGGGTCCAGCCCGGTCCGACCGGTGATGACAGGGAAGAGCGTCACCTGCAAGCGGTCGACCAGGCCGGCGGCCATCAGCGCCCTGTTCAGCGACAGGCTGCCGTGCGAGCGCAACGGCACTTCGGACTCCTCCTTGAGCCGGGCAACGACGTCGACCGCGTCACCGCTCACGACGGTCGCGTTCGGCCAGTCGAGAGGACCTTCCAGCGTTCTCGACACCACCGTTGCCGGCAGGTTTCTCATCCGCGTGACCCATGGGTCACGCACTTCGGACTCCTCGGTGCTCGACGCCAGCATCTGCGCGAACGCCCGGTACGTGTTGGCTCCGAAGACCATCCGCTGCTCCGCGCCGTACAAGTCAAGGCGGTGGGCCAGCAACTCGGGGCCCTGCTTGCCCCAGTAGCCGGTCCAGTCGCCGCCGGCGGCGCCGTAGCCGTCGAGGCTGGAAAAGACGTCGAAGGTATAGGTAGCGGTCATGGTGTCCTCCTCGGCTGCGGATGATCGGGATGGGGCAGACCGGCGATCTTCCCTGGGCGGGCTGCGGCGACCGTCGTCATACCCATCAGGACCTGGCCAGGGGGCGCCCCGCTTCAGCGGGATGGGGAATGGCTGCTGAGTCCTGCTCTGACCTCGATCATCGCCCTTGAGGTGATGCCGGGCCATTCGTCCTGCGCGACGTCTTCCGCTGCCCCTTCGGCGAGGTCGCGGAGATCGTCGGCCGCTCTCCGGCGGCGTGCCGCCAACTGGCCTCGTCCGCCCGCCGGCGCATCCGCACGGCGCGGAGCCCGGCGGGCCCGAGCGCCGACCAGGCCGGCATCGTCGGGCAGTTCAGAACAGCGTGGAGGCCAAGGACATCGCCGCGCTGATCAGCCTGCTCGCCCCCGCCGCCGTCGCGACCGCCGACGGCGGCGGGCTTGCCGTCAGCCACCTGCACCCGATCGTGGGCAGTGAGCAGATCGCGCGCGCCTACGCCACGATCGCCGTGCGTCGGGCGACCGCACCACGCTCCTGGCATGCACGGTCAACGGCCTGCCCGGCTTGGTGAGGCAGCAGGACGGCAACCTCTCGACGATGTTCGCGTTCGAGATCGCGGGCGACCGCATCAGGCGCATCTGGGCGGTCAGAAACTCCGAGCAGCTCCGTCCCTGGCGGATCAGCTGAGGTGCGATCCCAGCGTGCTCACATGTTGATCATGTGGCCGGCCAGGCCGTGCACGGCCTCCTTGACCGCCTCGCTCAGCGTGGGGTGGGCGTGCACATTGCGGGCGACCTCATGCACGGTGAGATCCCACTGTTGAGCCAGGGTCAGCTCCGGCAGCAGTTCGGTGACGTCCGGGCCGATCAGATGGCCGCCGATGAGCTCGCCGTGCGTGGCATCGCTGATGAGTTTGACGAAGCCGGTGGTGTCACCGAGGCCGTGGGACTTGCCGTTCGCGGTGAACGGGAACTTGGCCACCTTGACGTCGTAGCCGAGATCGCGGGCCTGGGCCTCGGTGTAGCCGAAGCCGGCGATCCGGGGCTGGCAGAAGATGGCCCGCGGGATCATGGCGTAGTCGAGCTCCATGGTCTCGGCGTCGGCGATGGTCTCGGCGGCGATGGTGCCCATGGCCTCGGCCGCGTGCGCGGGCATCAGCTGTGGACGCCCTTGACGCGGCCGTCGGCGACCTTGCGGCTGCGGCGGAAGGCCTCGCCGTAGTCGAAGGAGACCTGCCCGTCGACCTTGATGCCGAAGGTCTGCGCCTCATGAGTGAAGATGTGGGCCAGTTCCGCGTTGCGCAGCAGGGCCTTGGTGGGGATGCAGCCCACGTTCAGGCAGACGCCGCCCCAGTACTTCTCTTCGACGACGGCGACCCGCAGGACCAACTGGGCGGCGCGGACGGCGGCGACGTAGCCACCGGGACCGGCTCCGAGTACTACGACATCGAATCGCTCGTCCTGTTCGACCATGGGTCGCTTCTCCTCCGTCGGATGGACTGGCCTTCGCCGATAACTTGTCCCGTTCCGTCGGCCAACCCATCAAGGGACCGACCGTATGTAGGGGAGATCACCCCATTTGAGGGACCGCGGGCGGGCGTCCGCCGCTCGCGGTGGATGATGCCGGGCGCGCCGGGCATTGCCGGCCCCCGTGCTGGGTGCCTGCCCGGCATGTTCGCCCGCGGGGGCCGCAGCCGCCGAGCGCCACACATGGTGGTCAGATGGGCGGTTCCGGCATGAACGGATCGGGCCGGTGCGCCGTATCCTTACCCGATCGAGGTTCGCATTCGGCCGAATTTCTCGGTCTTCATGGGGTTTGTGCACATGGGCCATGCGTTATGCGGCCCGGGGGATGGGGGGCAACCATGATGGCGACGAGCAACACGGTGCGGACTGGCACCGTGCTTCCGGTGGACGCGGCGCGCTGGGTGATGTGGACATTTGTTCTCGTCAACGTGGCGGTCGTCGAGGCGTTGTTCCTCAGCGCCGGTGAAGGCAAGAACGACGTGCTCACGGTCGCGAAGTTCTTCGGACTGCACGCGGCCCTGCTGATCCTGTTTCAACTGCTGCTGGTGGCCCGGCTGCCGTGGCTGGACCGTCGCATCGGGATGGACCGGCTCACGGTGTGGCATCGCTGGGTCGGCTTCACTCTGCTGTGGACCGTCCTCACCCACGCCACTTTGGTGGTCCTCGGTTACGCGACACTCGACGACACATCCATGGGGAAGACGTTCGTCGCACTGAGCGGGGTTCCGGCCTCCCTGCTGGGCATGCTCGCCGCGGCCGTCATCGTCGTGATCGCCGTGATCTCCACCCGGGCCGTGCGGCGTCGACTGCAGTACGAGGTGTGGCACGGACTGCACCTGCTGCTCTACGTCGCCCTGGGCCTGGCGTTCGTCCACCAGTTGCAGGAGACGACCACGTTCACGTCCTCCGCGTTCGCCACGGCCTACTGGTGGGCTCTGTGGCTGTTCGCGTTCGGCGCGCTGCTGACCGGGCGGGTCGCCGTGCCGCTGTGGCGCAACGCCTACCACCGGTTCCGCGTTGTGGCCGTGGTGCCGGAGTCGCTGAACGCGGTCTCCGTGTACGTGACCGGACGGCACCTCGACAAGTTCCCCGCCCGGGCCGGCCAGTTCTGCATCTGGCGGTTCACCGGGCACAACCACTGGTGGATCGCCAACCCCTTCTCCCTGTCCGCGGCACCAGGCGGACAGGGACTGCGTCTGACGGCGAAGGCCGTGGGCGCCAGCAGCGCCGGCCTGCGCAACGTCCCGGCCGGCAGCCGCGCCTTCGTCGAAGGGCCGTACGGGGCCTTTACTTCGCTGCACCGGACCCGGCCCGGCGCCCTGCTGATCGCCGGCGGCGTGGGAATTACGCCCGTGCGGGCCATGCTGGAGGAAGAGACGACCGGCGATGTCGTCGTGCTGTACCGAGTGCGCAGCGAGGCCGACGCAGTGCTGCTGAACGAGGTGCGCCACCTGGTTGCGCACCAGGGCGGACGGTTGCACTTGCTCACCGGCAGGACCGGCAGGACCGGCGAGAACGGCGTCCCGCCGTTCGGCCCGAGCACTCTGCACCAGTTGGTCCCCGACATCACCGAACGCGACGTGTACGTCTGCGGCCCGCCCGCCATGACCGCGGCGGTGCTCTCCGGCCTGCGCGACTTGCAAGTCCCCTCGCGACAGGTGCACGCCGAGAGGTTCGGCCTCGCCTGACACGGAAAAGGCGGCCCGCTCGTTCAGCAGAGCGGGCCGCTGCGAAGCGCGTCTGGATACGACGGCACCCGACGGTGGGGTGCGTGCTATTTCAGGTGGGCGAAGACGACGAGGTTGTCGGTGTAGTCCTTGACGGCGCGGTCGTAGTTGCCTGCGCAGGTGATGAGGCGGATTTGGGCTTCAGGTGTGTCGGCGTAGACCCGCTTGTCGGGGAAGTCGTCCTTGGCGAAGGTCTCGACACTGTCGACGACGAAGGACGCCCTGCGTTTGTCGGCGCGTTTGACGTGGAAGACGTCTCCCTTCTTCAGATCGGCGAGGTTGGCGAAGACGGCGGGTGCGGTGGCTGTGTCGACGTGTCCGGCGACGACGGCCGTTCCCGCTTCTCCGGGGGTGGGACCTTTGGCGAACCAGCCGACGAGGTTGGTGTCGTCCGCGGGCGGCGGATTGAGTTGCCCTGAGCGGCCGATCGCCAGTTCGGTGAAGGGGGCGTCGACGAAGATCTTCGGGATGAGCAGCCGTACGGGTTTGGACCGGGGCAGGTGCTTGCGCGCGGGATGATGCGCCGGCTGGCCTGCCGGCGGCGCTGATGTGGAAGTCCGTGCGGAAGGCGGCGTGCTGGGCGTGCTGGACGACTCGTCGTCGCTGAAGACAGTCATGGCCAGCACCGTGAGGGCGAGGCCTGCCATGACCAGCACGCCGCCGCGGAAACTGGGCTGCGGCCGGGTCGTATCGGCGTCGGTGCGGGGAGAGGGACGAGTCGTCATGGGGGAGTCCACCTCACCTGGGCGGGGCAGGAATGCGGTCGGGGTAATGGGCGGCCGTGGGGCCGCCACGCGGCACGCGCGTGGCGGCCGCGGTGGCTATCGCGTCGGGCATGGTCAGGCCGCGGTGGTGGCGGTCTTGCGGCGGCGTGCCGCGTACAGGCCGGTGCCGGCGACCGCCAGGACCGCCAGCCCGCCCGCGGTCACTGTCGGCGCGTCCAGCGCGCCGCCTCCGGTGCGCATGCCGCCTTTGGGCTTGTCGTAGTCGCCCTTCCAGGAGTTCTCCTCGTTGTCACCCTTCCACGAGTCCTCCTTCTCGTCCTGCTTGCCGCTCGAGGAGTCCTCCTTCTCGTCCTGCTTGCCGCTCGAGGAGTCCTCCTTCTCGTCCTTCTTGCCGCTCCAGGAGTCCTCGCTGTCGGCCCCGTAGTCCTGGCCGTTGCCTTGGTCCTTGCTGTACGAGGAGTCCTCTTGGTCACCGTCCGGTTCGACGGCGTAGGCGGCCGGAGCGCTGAGAGCGAGGGCGGCCGATGCCGCTGCGATGGCGAGCAGTGTGCGTGCAGAACGCATCTGAGATCCCTTTCTGCCGACGGGCGGGTGGCTGACGCTGTATCAACTGGATCCGATCCCGCCTCGACGTGATCCACGGTCAGCGCGGAACCCGTCGCCCGCCACTTGGGGCGACCCGCCGGGTGACGGACCGCCGGCTGCCTGTCAGGGCGTCAGGCTTTGGCCTGACGTGTCGTGAGAAGGCCGACTGGGTCCGGTGCGGCGGGGAAGCAGGGGTGAAGCGGCGATTTTGCGTCCTGCGGCATCAGGGCCACGTGCAGGTGGTTCATGAGCCGGAGGCTGTTGCACAGCCTGGCCGACACATGCATCGCCGACCGGCTGGCGGCTTTTCTCAACTCCTGTGTGTGGATGGGCCGTATGGAAGGATGCCGTGTGTGACCGGATTGTCTTCGACGCCCGTCGCCGGGAGCAGGCCTCGCGACAACGGCCTGGGTTCCCGTGCGGCTGTCCTACTGGTGTTCACCTCTTCGGCCGCGGTCCTGGTGGTCGAGATCGTCTCTTTGCGGCTGCTGGCTCCCTACCTCGGTCTGACGCTGGAGACCAGCACCATGGTGATCGGTATCGCTCTCACCGCGATCGCCGCGGGCTCCTGGCTGGGCGGGCGCATTGCCGACCAGGTCAGCCCGCGTCGGCTCATTGGCCCCTCCCTGGGGGTGTCGGGAGCGGTGGTGGCGCTCACGCCCGTCGTGCTGCGCACGACGGCCGAGTGGGCGCCGGCGCTGCTGTTCCTGATCGCGTCGCTGACCATCCTCGTGCCGGGCGCGCTGCTTTCCGCGGTGACGCCGATCGTGACCAAGCTGCGCCTCACCAGCCTCGCCGAGACCGGAACGGTGGTCGGCCGCCTGTCCGGCGTCGGCACCATCGGCGCCATCTTCGGCACCGTTCTGACCGGCTTCGTCCTCCTGTCGCGGTTTCCGGTCAGCGGCATTTTGATCGGCCTCGGAATCCTGCTGGTGGCCGGCTCAGCGCTGGTGGAGTGGCGAACGCGCGGGTGGCTCGGTACTCCCGCCCTGACACTCGTGATCGTTGCCGGCGGCCTCGCCACCATGGTCGCGCCCGGTGGCTGCGACACGGAGACCAGGTACCACTGCGCCAGGGTCGTCGCAGACCCCGACCGGGGCAGCGGCCGCACACTCGTCCTGGACGGCTTGCGGCACTCCTACGTCGACATCGACGACCCGACCTTCCTGAAGTTCACGTACGTGCGCGCCATCGCCTCTGTCGTCGATACGGCCTTTCCCGAACGTGAGCCACTTGCTGCCTACCACGTGGGCGGCGGCGGCCTCACGTTCCCCCGTTACCTCGCGACCACGCGGCCCGGGACGCGCAGCCTCGTATCCGAGATCGACAGCGGGGTTGTGCGCATCAACCGCGAACAACTCGGTCTGAGACCACAAGCCGGTATCGACGTACGCACCGAGGACGGCCGGCTCGGCCTGCGGCGACTGGATGCCGGCAGCCAAGACCTCGTCGTCGGCGACGCCTTCGGGGGCGTCAGCGTGCCGTGGCACCTCACCACGGTGGAAGCGATGACGGACGTACGGCGGGTGCTCGACGAGGACGGCCTGTACGTTGCCAACCTCATCGATCACGGTGGCCTGGCCTTCGCGCGTGCCGAAGTAGCCACCCTCAGCGAGACCTTCGAGCACGTCGCCCTTGTCGGCGAGCCCACCGATATCGGCCTCGACCCGACGGGAACCCCCCAGGGCGGCAATCTGGTCGTGCTCGCCTCGAACCGCCCCGTCGACCTGTCCGCGACCCAGGAAGCGCTGGACGCCCGGAAGACCGGCTGGAAGATCGCGACAGGCGACGCCCTCACCTCCTGGATCGGTGACGCCCCACTCCTCACCGACGACTACGCACCCGTCGACCAGCTCCTCCAGCCCTACAGCCCACAGAGCGGCCAGTGACGGGACACACGTCCAGGCCCTCCCGGCGAATCCGAACAGGCTGCCCCCGACCTGTCCCATGAGCTTCAGCCCGCTCTGGCGCACGCCTCCGCCTCTGCCAGGTATCGCGCCACCGGGCCCAGGGTCAGCATTCCGCTGGCGGCGCCGGCGTGTTCTGCGCGGGCATCGCGCAGGGCGGTCTCGGCGCGTGCGGCGATGTTGTGTTCGTCGAGGCGGACGGCGGCGCGGGCGGTCAGGCACCACAGTGCCTCCTGCATGTGGTCGGGCGGTGGTTCGGGCACCGCGGCGAGGGCGGTGCGGGCCTGGTCGGCCTGGTTCTGGGCGAGCAGTACGAGGGGCGAGGGCTGGCCGAAGGCGCGGTACATCTTCCCGCTGCGCCATCCGGCGTCGATGGTGAACTCTCTGATCAACAACCGCCCCGATCGCGATCCGGACGCGACCGTACGCGAAGTGCGTATGTACGTCGAAGCGGTCGAGGCGGCCCGCGCCGCACTGCCCGGTCTCACCGTGCGCTACGAGGATCTGACCGAGCGGCCCGAGGCGGTCACCCGGGAGATCTGCGCGTTCCTCGGTGTGCCCTGGACAGCGCGGATGCTCGACTACAAGAAGGGCGATCACGGCCCGTTCGTGCCTTTCATCGGCGACTGGAGCGCGAACATCAAGTCCGGGAAGATCCAGAAAGCGCGACCACTGCCGGAACCGGAAGACGTTCCGGCGGCGCTGCGCGACATCACCCGCGCCTGGGGGTATCCGTGTTGAGCGACCTGACCGATGTGACGTGCCGATGTACGTGCCCGGGAGCGACGGTGTGGGTGACCGGGCCCTCGGCGGCCGACCGGCGCACCGCCGCCTACGCCCTCGCCCAACGCCTGCTGGCCGAACGGCGCCGGGTCGAGGTGCTCGACCGGGCGGGCGGCCACGACACGGATGTCGAACGCATCGGCCTGATGGCCGAGGTGCTGGCCCGCAACGGCGTCGTGGCCATCGTCCCGTGCGCCGAGGCGGGCGTGCCCGCCGTACGCATCCGCCACGACACCAGTCGTACGCGGTACGTCGAGGTGTGCGCCTTCGAGCGGGACCTCGCGGCGGATGCGGTCCAGGGCCTGCTGGCCGGGCGGGGCTGAGCCGGGTTCGTGCTGGAGGGTGTCCGGCGGCCGCGGCGCGTCAGGGGCCGGGGGCGGCGGCCTCGCCCTGGATCACACGGGGCGGTGCTCCCCGTCCGCTTCCCGGTCCTCCTTCATCGCCCGGCTCTCCGCCTTGAGGATGCGCGCCGCCTTGCCCGCGGAACGAGCCAGCTCGGGCCCTTTCTTGGCGGCGAGCACGGCGATGACGACGATGAGAATGACCGCGAGTTCGGTGAGTCCGAACATGTCGCTTCCCGCCGCGTCAGACGTTGACGCCGAAGTCGGAGGCGATCCCGGCCAGCCCGGAGGCGTAGCCCTGGCCGACCGCACGGAACTTCCACTCCGCGCCGTTGCGGTAGAGCTCGCCGAAGACCATCGCGGTCTCGGTGGCCGCGTCCTCGGACAGGTCGTAGCGGGCGATCTCGGCGCCGCCTGCCTGGTTGACCACGCGGATGAAGGCGCCCCGGACCTGGCCGAAGCTCTGGCCGCGGTTCTCGGCGTCGTGGATGGAGACCGGGAAGACGATCCGGTCGACTTCGGCGGGCACGCCCGCGAGGTTCACCTTGACGACCTCGTCGTCGCCTTCGCCCTCACCGGTGAGGTTGTCGCCGGTGTGCTCGACGGAGCCGTCCGGGCTGGTGAGGTTGTTGTAGAAGACGAAGTGCCGATCGGACAGGACCTTGCCGGCCGCGTCGAGCAGCAGGGCCGAAGCGTCCAGGTCGTAGTCGGTGCCCGTCGTGGTGCGCACGTCCCAGCCCAGGCCGACCAGTACCGCGGTCAGACCCGGCGCCTCCTTGCTGAGCGAGACGTTGCCGCCCTTGGACAGAGAAACACCCACTGTTTCCTCCTGGTTGAGATACCGGTTCCGTCCCAGCAGAATCTACAGCATTGTAGAAAAGGCGGACGGTGTGATCCGGAGTGGGAGGTCTTCGGGTGGCACCCGGTGTCCTTACGATGGACCGCCCGTGAAGTGCGCGGCAGCGGAAGGGAGACGGGGCGTGACGGATCACCGGCGTCCCCGGCGACGGGGGCAGGGCGAGCTGGAGGTACAGGTCCTCGCGGCCCTGCGAGAGGCGGACGGACCGGCGACCGCGGGCTGGGTGCAGGAGTGGCTCGGCGGCGACCTCGCCTATACGACGGTGATCACGATCCTGACCCGGTTGCTGGCCAAGGGCGCGGTGACCCGGGAGCGTGCCGGCCGGTCGTTCGTGTGGACGCCGGCCTCGGACGAGGCCGGGCTGGCCGCGCGGAAGATGCGCAAGGTACTGGACGCCGAGCAGGACCGCGAGGCGGTACTGGCCAGCTTCGTCACCGCCCTCGACCCCGAAGACGAGCGGCTCCTGCGTGACCTGCTGGGTCAGCCGAAGGACGAAGGGGAAGGCTGAGGCCTCATGGGGGTGTTCGTCTTCCTGCCGCTGGTACTCCCCCTCACGGCCTGGCCGATCGCGCGGCTGGCCGAGCACCGTCTGCATCCGCGCGTCGCGACCCGCCTGCTGACGGGTGTCGCCGGGGTGATGGCGCTGTGCAGCACGGTGTGCCTGGGGCTGCTGATGGTGGTCGGCACCGCGCAACTGCCCGGCAACCCGCTGCCGGACGGCTGGTCGGACCCGGAAGTGCGCGAGGCCGTCCCGTACGACGAGGTGGCGGGCAGGGCGGCCATTCCAGCCCTGCTCGCCGTGGCTCTGATGTGCGGCCGGACGCTGTGGCGGCACGGCCGGGTACGCCGCCGCGCCCACCAGGCCCTCGCCGGGCTGCCCGCCACGGAGGTCGCGGTGCTGCCCGACGGCGTGCCGTACGCGTACGCCCTGCCCGGAGGCGCCCGCGACCGGATCGTCGTCACCACGGCCCTGCTGGCCGGTCTCCAACCCGCCGAGCGGCGCGCCCTGTTCGCTCACGAACGGGCCCACCTCGCCGCCCGTCACCACCGCTTCCTCCTGATCGCGCAACTCGCGGCGCGTGCCAATCCCTTCCTGCGGCCATTGCGTACGGCGGTTGCCTGCACGACCGAGCGGTGGGCGGACGAGGAGGCGGCCCGCGCCCTCGGCGACCGCCGGAGCGTGGCGCGCGCGATCGGCAGGGCGGCACTGGTCTCCCGCGGTACGCCGGTCCCCGCACTCGCGGGCTTCGCCTCGCCCGGACCGGTGCCGCGTCGGGTGGCGGCCCTGCTGGGACCCGCTCCCGCGACACGTACCTGGCCCTCGGTGTTCACCGCGGTGGGCGTGGCCGCGTGGACGGCGGCCGCGGGAACGGCCGTGTCCGCACTGTCGTCCGCCAACTCGGCGGTGACGATGGCCCTCATCCTGTACGCGGCGACGCCGCTCTGACCCAGGACCGGGGTCAGAGCGGCGTCGCCGCGTGCAGGGAGTGCTCACGGGTCGAACTCGTGCGGCGGCAGGTCCAGAGCGCAGCACGCCTCGCGGGCCACGGCCTGCTCGGTCGGCTTGAAGTCGCAGTCGGCGCCTGCGATCACGATCCGCCATGCTCGCGTCGCGGAAGCGCGGAACATCGGGGAGGGCCCGTACGTTCTCTACAATCGAGTAGAACCATAGAGCGGCTTACATCCACCCGACGTACCGAAAAGGAGCCAGAGTCCCGCAATGGGTGAGCCTCCCAGTACCAGCCGTGCCAAGCCCTGCCCAGGCCACAGACCTGAGGGAACGGGGGTGGCACGGTGACCGAGGTCCTGCTGCTCCTGCTGGCCTTCCTCCTCACACTGGCCTGCGCGCTGTTCGTCGCGGCCGAGTTCTCCCTGACCACGGTCGAGCGCGGTGACCTGGAGCGTGCCGCCGAGGCGGGCGAGCGCGGCGCCGAGGGCGCGCTGAAGGCCGTACGCCGACTGACCGTCCAGCTCTCCGGCGCCCAACTCGGCATCACCGTCACCTCGCTGGTGATCGGCATGCTCGCCGAGCCGTCGCTCGCGGCGCTGCTGCGCGGCCCGCTGGAGGCGATCGGCCTCGGCGGCGCCGCATCCACCGTCGCGACCGTCCTGGGCGTGGCCGTGTCCACCGTGGCGCTGATGGTGGTCGGCGAGCTGGTCCCCAAGAACTGGGCGATCTCCCGTCCGCTGGCCGTCGCCAAGGTGGTCGCCGGCCCGCAGCGCGGCTTCACGGCCGCCTTCGGCCCCTTCATCCGGCACCTGAACAACACCGCGAACCGTGCCGTCCGCCGCTTCGGTCTGGAGCCCGCCGAGGAACTGGCCTCCGCCCGCAGCCCCGAGGAACTGGTCGCGCTCGCGGAGCACTCTGCCGCCGAGGGAACGCTGGAAGCGGACTCCGCCGAACTCTTCGTACGGACCCTCCACCTCGGCGAGCTGACCGCGGAGAACGTGATGACCCCGCGCGTCGACGTCAAGGCCCTCGAAGCGCACGCCACGGCTGCCGACGCCGCGAACCTCACCCACGCCACCGGCCTGTCCCGCTTCCCCGTCTACCGCGACAGCCTGGACGAGGTCATCGGCACCGTCCACATCCGTGACGTACTCGCCCTGGCCCCGGAGAAGCGCGCGGACACCCCCGTCACCGAGCTTGCCACCCCGCCCCTCCGCGTTCCCGACAGCCTCACCGCCGACCGGCTGCTGGAGCGTCTGCGCTCCACCCGCACCATGGCCGTGATCATCGACGAGTACGGTGGCACGGCCGGCGTAGCGACGATGGAGGACATCGTCGAGGAGGTCGTCGGCGAGGTCCGCGACGAGCACGACCCCCTCGAAGTGCCCGACCTGCTGCCCGCCCAGCCGGCCGCGGACGGCCACGCGGCATGGGAGGCGGACGGCTCCGTACGCATCGACCAGCTCACCGCGATAGGACTCACCGCACCCGAGGGCCCGTTCGAGACCGTGGCAGGCCTCGTCGCCACCCGCCTCGGGCGCATCCCCGCCAAGGGCGACGTCCTGGACCTGGACGACGGCTGGCGCCTCGACGTCCTCGACGTCGATCACCACCGCGCCGACCGCGTCCTCATCACCGAACCGGCCCGAGTGCCGGCCCCGGCGGGGGAGGAGTTCCGATGACCGTCCTGCAGCTCACCATCGCCGCCCTCACCCTGCTGACCAACGCCTTCTTCGTCGGCGCCGAGTTCGCGCTGATCTCCGTACGCCGCAGCCAGATCGAGCCGCGCGCGAAGGAGGGCAACACCCGCGCCCGGATGACCATGTGGGCCCTGGAACACCTCTCCGCGATGATGGCCACCGCCCAACTCGGCATCACCGTCTCCTCGCTGGCGCTGGGCGCCGTTGCCGAACCGGCCATCGCGCACCTGCTGGAACCCGGCTTCGAGGCAGCCCGCATTCCGCACGGCCTGGTGTACCCGATCGCGTTCGTCATCGCGCTGACCGTGGCGACATACCTGCACATGCTGATCGGCGAGATGGTCCCGAAGAACATCGCCCTCGCGGCACCGGTTCCCACCGCGCTGCTGCTGGGCCCGCCGCTGGTGGCCCTCACCCGTGCCCTGCGGCCGGTCGTGTTCGGGATCAACGCCTTCGCCAACGCCCTGCTGAAGCTGCTGCGGGTCGAGCCGAAGGACGAGGTGGAGTCGGTCTTCACCGACGACCAGCTCGCCCGTATGGTCGTCGACTCCAGTGCGGCAGGCCTGCTCTCGCCCGCCGACGGCGAACGGCTGCGCGACGCACTGGAGCTGGGCACCCGACCGGTCGGCGAAATCCTCGTCCCCTCGCAGCAGATGCGCACCGTCGACCACACCGTCACCCCGGCCGAACTCGAACGGACAGCCGCCGCCGCGGGCTACTCCCGCTTCCCGGTCACCGGACCGAACGGCACTCTGCTGGGCTACCTGCACATCAAGGACACCCTCGGCGTCACCGACCGCGACCGGCCCTTCCCGAGCGGTGCCCTGCACCCGGTCACCCGGGTCCGTATCGACACCCCGCTGGACGACACCCTCACCGCCCTGCGTGCCGACGGCAGCCACCTTGCCGCAGTCACCGGCGAGACCGGCGCCGTCCTCGGCTTCGTCACGATGGAGGACGTCCTCTCCGAGCTGGTGGGCCCGGCACCCGCCGCAGCATGAGCGCCGGACCGCCGGGGGCGGGGCCTGTGCGAGCATCCAGCCCTCGAATACATGCACGAGAGGTGCCGGGTACCGCGGGCCCATTCCGTTCCCCGGGAAGAGCGCGATCGCGTGCACGTGACTGACTGGTGCGGTCGTGGCTACTTGCGAGTAGGCTCCTGATCCGTTGTCAGGATTCAGCACCGCCCTGAAGCCAGGAGGACGCGTGGCCGACGACACGCTGACGGATTTCGCCCGGGAGCCGTTCACACACGAGGGCCGGTCGCATGTCGTGCTGCGCTCCGGGACCGGCCCGGCCGTGATCGTCATGGCGGAGATTCCGGGCATCACTCCCAAGGTCGCCCAGTTCGCGCGGCGGGTCCGCGACATAGGCTGCACGGTGGTTCTGCCGGACCTGTTCGGCGTCGCCGGACGTGATCCCGATCCGAAGACCCATGGGCGGACCGGAGCGGCGATGACAGGCCTGCGCGCTGCCGCCCACATCTGCGTGAGTCGCGAGTTCACCATGCTCGCGGCGGGCCGCACCTCACCCGTGGTCACGTGGCTGCGGGCACTCGCGGTCCGCGAGCACGAGCGGTGCGGCGGCCCGGGCGTCGGCGCGCTCGGCATGTGCTTCACCGGCGGCTACGCCCTCGCCATGGCCACCGACGAACGCCTCCTCGCGCCCGTGCTCTGCCAGCCCTCCCTCCCGCTCGCCGTCACCGCGAGAAAGCGCCGCTCCCTCGACATCTCCCCGAGTGACCTGCGCACCGTCCAGCAGCGCTGCGAAGCGGGCCTGACCGTGCTCGGCCTACGCTTCCGCGGCGACCGGATCGCCCCCGCCGAACGCTTCGCACTGCTACGGGAAAAGCTCGGCAAGGCGTTCGTCGGGATCGAACTCGACGACACGGCGGCGAACCCCGACGGGCGGCTTTCCCCGCACTCGGTTCTCACGGAGCATCTGATCGACGAACCCGGCCAGCCCACCCGCCAGGCGCTCGACCAGGTCCTTGACCACTTCCGCGCCCGACTGCTCCAACTTCCCGATCCTGCATAGGAGTTCGTGACCGCTCGGCCGCGGTGACGAACAGCGCCAGCCGTCCAGTCCGTCCGGTCCCGGGCCGCCGAGGACGCTGCGCGTACGCTCGTGTCTCGGTAACAGCCCCATGGCAAGGAACACGACATGCCCAGGTGGATCCATACACTCCGTCAGGCTGGCATCACCGAGCCGGACTTGACGGCGGCGTACGGTCAACAGCGTGTACTCATCCGGCGATTCAAGGTCGAGGAGTATGTGGCGGTCCGACTCCTCCTGCCGACGCGCCTGCACCCCGCGGTGATCGCCGCGACCGCCTTCATGCACGAGACGGACCAGCGCATCGACACCGGCACAAGCGATGCCCGCAGGAAAGCGCTGGAAGAGTGGGGGACCGCCGCACTGAAGGCAGTCGACGGCGAGCCCGCCACCGATGCGACTCTGAGCGCCCTCGGGGACGCGGCCATGCGTCATCCGCGGCTGAAGCGGCGGGTTGAGGCATTCCTGCAGGGAGCGCGACACGAGGTGGACTACGCCGGGTTCGGCACTGAGGACGAACTTCAGGTCTATGTCGATGGGTACTCCCTGCCCGCCTTCATGCTCGTGGCGTGTCTGCTGGAGCAGGAGAACAGTGCGGAAGCCGCCGCGTTCGAGAGCCGCTGCCGTGACCTCATTGAGGCGATGCAGCGCGTCGACTTCCTCGATGATGTGGCTGAGGACGCGACGCAGGGCCATGTCGGTCTCCCGGTCGAGGAGTTGGAGCGTCACGGACTGTCCGTCGAGGGCCTTCGGGCGCCCACGGGAGCAGTCCGTGCGGGGCTTGAGCAACTGGTCCGTGAGCAGGCGGAACTGGCGCATGCGCGGCTGACCGCGAGTCGGCCACTGGTGAATCTGGTGCCACCGCATACGCGCCCCTTCATCACCGCCATGGTGCAGGTACAGGAACTCCGGCTCCGCGCAGTCCGCCGGAAGGGCGGCGGCCTGGCTGACGGAGGCGCTCGACCGGCACTGCCCGCCCTGCTGGGGGTGTTGGCGCGTCAGTACCGTGCCGCACGGCGGACGCGGTAGGCACTGGGCACCGTCGGCCAGGCTGACTTGCAGGGCCCTCGACGTCATGTAGGCCCTTGGTCGCGGTGTGAACCGGCCGGGGTGAATGGCCGGAGTTCACCCTGGGCGCGTCCCAGGTGGCTTCCTACGATGCACTCGCCCCGGCTCTTCACAGAAACTTCATTGGTTGTCCACACGATCAAACTGGGGAGAGCCCGGCGCATTCACCCCCCACCGATCCGAGCCAAGGGGAGAGACCATGACAGGTGGGCTGTTCCTGAGCGGCGCTGCTGCCGTTCTCACCGCCGCCGTGCTGCCCGCGCACAACCCGTCCACCGGGTTCGTCGACCCGCCCCCGGACAAGATCGTCATCAAGGTCGCCACCGTGAACGGCTCGGGCTGCCCAGCGGGCACCGCAGCCGTCGCCGTCTCCGAGGACAACACCGCCTTCACCGTGACCTACAGCGACTACCTTGCCCAGGCCGGGGGCAACTCGGCCCCCACGGCCTTCCGCAAGAACTGCCAGCTGAACCTGATCGTCCACGTCCCACAGGGCTTCACGTACGCCATCGCCAGCGCCGACTACCGGGGCTTCGCCTCACTCCAGCCGGGCGCCAGCGCCGTCCAGCGGGCCTCGTACTACTTCCAGGGATCGTCGCAGACGGCGTTCATCAACCACCCCTTCGCCGGCGCCTACAACGACAACTGGCAGGCCACGGACGTCACCGATTGGGCGCAACTCGTCTGGGCACCCTGCGGGGTCCAGCGCAACTTCAACATCAACACGGAGATCCGCGTCAACGCGGGCACGTCCTCGCCGGACAAGGTCAGCTTCATGACGATGGACTCGACCGACGGCGACATCAGCACCGTTTACCACGTGGCCTGGAAGGAGTGCCCTGGTAGGT
The DNA here is from genome assembly GCF_032436805.1 of Streptomyces sp. P17. Classification (NCBI taxonomy): domain Bacteria; kingdom Bacillati; phylum Actinomycetota; class Actinomycetes; order Kitasatosporales; family Streptomycetaceae; genus Streptomyces; species Streptomyces sp. P17. The sequence continues at coordinate 166,217 of NZ_JAVRBF010000005.1, forward strand.
GAGTGAGGGGCCGCCCGCCGAGCGGGCGGCCCTGACCCGGGGCCGTCGTCCTCAAAGCCCGCTGACCTTGTCGCTTGCGGAGAGTTCGTACACGAGGGTGACCGTGCGGCGGCCGCCAGGTGGTAGGGCGATGTCCCAGCGGGCGATGCCTTCGTCGTCGACCGCGTCGGGGAGAGGGGAACACTCCTGCTCGCGCAGCCGTACGTCGACTGCCGAGACTTCGGAGACCGGTATCCGTTCCCGCAGCACGACGGCCTGATCGCCCTCCGCTCCCGGAGCGGAGAAGCGGGACAGGTGCAGGCGTACCGTGTGGGTGACGGTGGTCCGCTGGGTCATGGTCGTGGTGTCGCGGGACTCCTCGGCGTACCGCAGCACGCGGTAGTCGTCGTGGCTGCCGAAAGCGAGCTCGACCGGCCCGCCGGGGACGGTGAAATCCAGTGTTCCGCGGCCGCTGAAACCGCTGCCGCGCACCAGGTCCACAGGACCGGCGAGCAGCGCGTGGCCGGAGGAATTGTCGAACCGCACCACCTGGGTCACCAGCGGGGACAGTTCGGGGGAGCAGGCGTACTCGCTGCCGGCGGGCGTCGCGACGGAGGAGAGCGGAATGCGGTGGGCGCGTCCGTCGGCCGGGACCGAGACGGGTACGGGAGCGCGCAGCACCCTGGTTTCACCGCCGTCGTCCACGCCGGGCAGGCCGAGCACGGGGGCCGGGCCGAGGTCGGCGATCTCCTGTTCGCGCACCTCCACCTCGACCGTGCGCCGCTCGGCGGGGGAGCGGTCGGTCAGCGTCAGGCGGTCCTCGGTGAGGCGCGGCGGCTCGTTCGCCGAGGCCGAGCGGGCCGTCGACAGCGTCAGGGTGACGTCGGACCAGTCCTCGCCGGTGCGCTGCCAGACCATGGCGTCCGTCTGCAGAGTCACGGTGTCCTCGTCGAGCACAGCTCGGTAGGCAGGGCGCCACAGCGCACAGGGGACGAGGTGGGTCAGCCGTAGCCGTGCCTGTCCCGCGGCTGCGGACCGCACGGTCAGCTCCACATGGCCGAGCAGCTCGGCGGGTTGCTGCTCGGACAGCAGGATGGCGTGTTCGGTCTCCTGGAGTTCGGTGGCCAGGACCGCCAGCCGGGCCTGCGCGGCGCGCAACTGCTCGCCGTACGCGTCGCGTTCGTCGTCCACGCGGTCGAGTTCCTCGGTCCAGCGAGTCATGTCCGTCTCGCCCGTACCGGCGCCTTCGCCGATCTCGCGCAGGAGGTCGGTGGCGAGCCGGCCCAGCAGGTCGAGGCGGGCGCGCAGCCGGTCGGTTCGCTGTTCCAGCGTGAGCCGCTCCTCTTCCACAGCGTGTACGCGCAGGCGCAGAGCCGAGTCGTCGGCGGTCGGCAGCGGCCCGCGCGGTGTCCAGGCGCGGACGATTCTGGCGTCGAGGACGCTTGTCCGATGGTCGGCGGTCAGCTCGGCGTGCAGCGTGCGGTCGACGGCCAGCGCACTGACTGGTCCGAGGCGCAGCCGTTGCACGCCGGCTCGCAGGTCGAGGGCGAGGGTGCGTTCGGCCTGGGCGCGGTCTTCCAGGCAGGTGACCGCGGTGACAGGGGCGGGGATCAGTTCCGGATCCGTGGGCATGGTGGGTGTCAGCTCCTGCGGTTGCCGCCGACCAGGGCCTTCGCGGCCGGTATACGGATTTCGTAGCCGCCGTGCAGGGCGGCTGTGCCTCCGGGGGACAGGTTGACCCGCCACACGCGGGTGCCCGGGGTGTGGTCATCGGGGCCCGCGCCGTCGTCGGGCACCGTCCAGTCGGCCCGTTCGTCGATCCGCACGTCCGGATCGGAGGTGACCGGCACTTGTTCTCGGACCTGGACGCAGACGGGCCGGGCGAGCCGGTTGGCCAGATCCACCTGTACGCGGTGGTCCAGCACGGTGATGTTGTTGCGCAGGCCCGCCGTCGACTCGTTGAGGTGCGTGCGCCGGGTGACCTGGACGCCCTCCGCGGGCCCGAGCCCCATCCGGCGGATGCCGCCGGGTGCGAGCGTGGGCAGCGCGGCGGTCAGCAGGAAGTCGTCGTCGACGGTGACCTCCACCGGGCCGGCCAGCAGCGCCTGGTCGGTGGCGTTGGAGAGCACGAGCGTCCCGTACACCCGCTGCTCCAGGGACGGGACGCACAGGTACTCGGTACGCAGGCCGACAGGGATCTCGCCGATGGTGACGGTGTGCCAGATGCCGTCCGAGGGGATGTCCGCGCGGGCGACGGCGTCGTAACGATGGTCGAAGGAGCCCGCCGACTCACGGGGCCGGACGGCATGCCCGGGCAGCGCCAGCGACGCCACCGCTTCGGCGCGACGGCGGTGTTCGACCGTCACCGGGTCGAACGGCGCGTCGGGGAACAGACGGCCCCTGCGGCCGGCGGGCTCGTCGGGACCGCTGAGGTGGAGAGCGGCGTAGTCGAGCTCGTCGCTGGTGGGCCGCGGCGGACCGGTCACCGGCGCCGGTGGCGGCGGGGCGGGGGCCGGTGGCATGGCGGCGGGCGCGGGGACCGGCGCGCCGCCTGTCCGGGGACGGCCGAGTTGCTGCGGTGGCGCCTGCGCGAAGGCGGGCATTGCGTGGTCGACCGCTTCCGTCTGTGGCATGCGGGCGCTGCCCGGATCGGCGGGCCGCGCGGGCGCTCCGCTGTACGGCGGCGCCGTCGGGGGGACAGGAAGTGGAGGCGGGACGGGGCCGCCGACGACGATCGGAGGCGCGGCTGCGACGGCGACAGGTGCGGCGTGGGATCGCGGCTGTGGGCGCGGGCCTGCCGCGTCGTACCCGGTGAACAGGTCGGCCAGGCCCGCAGGGGGCTCCCGCCAGCCGGATGGCGCGGGGACGGGCTGACGGCGGCCGATCCGGAGGGAGTGCAGCTTCGGCAGATCGGTGCGGCGCCGCAGATCGGCGGTGGCCAAAGCGATGCGGACCCCGGTCCAGTCCTCCCCGGTGCGCTGCGCGATCGAGGCGCGCAGCACCAGGCTGCCCGAGTCCGCGCTCTGACGGTAGGCCAGTTGGTAGGCCGGTACCCAGACGGCGCCAGGAACCCCGTACTCCAGCTCCAGTTCCACCTCGCCTGCTCCGTCGAGGGTCAGGACGGCGCAGACTGTGGTCGCGACGTGGGTGGAGGGCGTGTCGGTGGAACGCCGGGCCAAGCGGTCGGCTGCGACGGTGAGTTCGTGCTCGACGTGCCGGAACTCCTCCTCCAGCCCGGCGAGGCGGCCGTGCAGGGTCGTCAGCCGTTCCTCCACGAAGCCGGCGAGTGTCAGCCACGCTTCGGCGGGGGTGCGGCGATGCGGATCCTCACGTTTGCGCGGTGGTGGAACCGGGCGCAGTTCCGCGATCTCCTTGATGCGAGCGAGAAGGCGGTCGCGGCGCTCTCGCACCGCGTCATACGCATCGCGCAGCCGCTCCACTTCCTGCCGCAACTGGTCGGAGGAGTCGGTGCCGGACGGCTCGGCGTCCACTTCCACCCGCACCTCGGTGACACGCACACCGCTGTCGCCGACCACGCGAGCACGCAGGGAACCCGGGTCCATCGAGCGAGGCAGTCCCGTGACCCGCACTCGCCCCTGCGGCGGCACGGAGCCCCGCGCCAGCCGACTGCACAGCGCACCCTGCGCATACACCGCGACCGCATCGAGGGCCGACGCCCACCGCGGTGTCTCCTCGGACTTCATACGTTCCGCCCCCGTCATGTCCGTGCCCGGCGAAGCCTAGCGCCCGCGGCGGGCACGCCTGAAAGTCTCCCCCGGCCTGCCCACTTGGGCCGATGCCGGGCATCGTCGTGGCGCCGGTGTGCCTGCTCGGCGGCGCCGTCGAGCCCCGGAATCGTGATCACCGGCTCGTTCGTCAGAGCTTGCAGAAGCCCGAGGACTGCAACGCCTCGTTGATCTTCGCGGCCTGCTCTTCCGTGGTCGTCACGTCCTTGTACGTGAACCGCTGCGCGGCGAGATAGTCGAGCATGCCCGCGCCACCGTTGATCGCCGAGCACTGATTGCGGGCCGCGTCGATCGCCTCGTCCTCGTACCGCACGACGTCCGGGGCTGCAGATGCCAGGGTGTCGAGGAGGGCCTGGCGGTCGGCGCCGGTCGGTGCGGGTGGGATGCCGGCGGCGGCGAGAGCGTCGTCCTTCTCCTTCTGAGAGACCTCACTCGCGGTGGTTTCCGGTTCGGAGCTGGGCTGGTCGGTGCTGCCGGAGCAGGCCGTGAGCGCGCAGACGAGCGCGACGGTGGCGGCAGCGGCAGCGGCAGTGCGGATGCGCATGGTTCCCCTTGAGCACGGTGACGGACCGGCATCATCGCGCTGGTGGCGGTCGCGCAGTAGGGGTGTGGCGGTTCTGTGACTTTCCGTTACCTGTCAGGCAGCGCGCCCCGAAGGTCCGGCGACCAACCGTCAGGGCAGGCGTAGGTGAACCGAGCGGCGACCGTTCTGTGGGTCGGCGAGATGATCTGAAGCTCGGCCCGTGCCGGGCGCTGCCCCTTGCTCATCCCCGCCCGACGCCTCCCGCGCGGCGAGTCCGCCAACCGGGGTGGCGCGGACGGAAGTGTCGGCCCCGACCGACAGATCGCAGTCGTCGACGCTGCCAGGCGGGACGACGACAGCGGCCGTCCTGATGACCGCGAGCGGCAGGACGGCAGAGGTCGTCCCAGACCGTCCGCGCCCTCTCGACCTCTCTGCGGAGGGCGCCGCGACGGCTCTGTCCCGCACGACCGGATGTCCGGCCTGCCGGTGATCGGAAAGAGAACAAAGCCATAACGGCAGGCAACTGATGGGAGGTTGGAGAGGTCTAGTCCGCCATGAAGATCTCTTTCCTGATCCACAATGCCTACGGCATCGGGGGCACGATCACCACGACCTTCAATCTGGCCCAGGCGCTGGCCGGGCGGCACGATGTGGAGATCGTCTCGGTGTTACGGCATCGGGAACGCCCGAATTTCGCCCTGGACCCGAGGGTTTCGCTACGACCGCTGGTCGATCTGCGCAAGGAGAAGGACCATCCGCAGCATCTGAGACCTGCGCGAGTGTTCCCGGCCGCCGAATACCGTTACCAGCAGTACAGCGAGTTGACCGATCAGCGGATCGGTGAGTGCCTGGAGGCAACCGACGCCGACGTGCTCATCGGCACTCGCCCCGGGCTCAACGTGCACCTGGCGTTCCAGGCCCCGCGTCACGTAGTCCGCGTCGGGCAGGAGCACCTCACCCTCGACAACCACTCACCGTCGCTGCGCACGGCGTTGCGCCAGGCCTACCGGCAGCTCGACGTGCTCACCACAGTCACGGAGGCGGACGCCGACGCCTACCGGCGCAAGATGCGGTTGCCCGGCGTCAGGGTGGAGGCGCTGCCCAACAGCGTCCCCGATCCGGTGCTGCCTGCCGCCGACGGCCGCGCGAAGGTGGTCGTCGCGGCTGGTCGGCTGGTTCCGGTGAAACGTTACGACCTGCTCGTCGAGGCGTTCGCCCGGGTAGCCGCCGAACACCCGGACTGGCAACTGCGGATCTACGGAAAGGGGGAGGAGCAGGCCCGGCTGCGGCAGCTCATCCAGAGCCTCGGCCTGTGCGACAACGTCTTCCTGATGGGTGCGGCCGCCCCGATGGAGGCGGAGTGGGTCAAGGGATCGATCGGGGCGGCCGCGTCCAATTTCGAGCCGTTCGGCATGACCATCGTCGAGGCGATGCGCTGTGGACTCCCCGTGGTCAGCACCGACTGCCCGCACGGACCGGGCGAGATCATCAAGGACGGGGTCGACGGCCGGCTGGTGCCGGTCGGGGACCGTGAAGCGCTCGCCGACGCTCTGCTGGAACTCGTCGGTGACGACGAGCGGCGCCGCCGGATGGGCCGTACGGCCATGGAGAACGCGCAACGCTTCGCCCCGGCCCCCGTCGTGGAGCAGGCCGAACGCCTGATCGGCGAGGCGATATCGGCGAGAAGGGACGGGCGGCCGGTCGCACCGGAACGCGACCGGATGCATCGCGCCCTGATCAGCCGGGGCTTCGCCGCGCGAGACGCCGCCCATGCCGCGGCCGGCAGTGTGCTGCGCGCGGTACGGAGGGGACAGCGATGAACCGGGAACACGGTACGACACAAGACACGCAGCTCCGTGTCCACTGCACGGCCGAAGCGGACGGCCGAATCACCTTCGGCCTTCCCCCACTTGAGGCATCGGATTCCCCGTCGGCTCAGCTGCTGCTGCGGTTGCGCTCCAAGAAGGGACAGCCCGGGGAAATCCTTCGCGCCCTCCCCCTCGAAGCGGTGGACGACGGTGGCCGGCGCGCAGTCCTGGAGGCGCAGCCCCCTCTCGCCGAGGGACGGTGGGACGTGTACCTGCTTCCCGAACCAGGAGCGCCGCGACAGCGGCTGCGTCCCGGGCTGCGGGACCTGCGAGCCCTGGTCGACGGACACACCCGCGACTGGCCGTCGCCGGTGGCCGTGCGGGTTCCGTACACCACCAAGGACGGCTATCTCGCGGTACGGACATGGCTGCGCACCGCCCAAGCCGAGGTCGAGGGCATTGAGGTGACGGACCGGTCGATGACGGTCAAGGCGCGGTTGCATGGCGCCACTCTCTCCGCGGGAGCCGTCGTACGACTGCGTGCGAGGGGTGCCGACGGCGTGGTACGGACCCAGGAGCCGCAGGCCGCGAGCTCCGGCCGGGGATTCGCCTTCACCGTGGACTTCGAAGAGTTGATCGCTGTCGATACCACCGGAAACCGCGTCTGGGACATCAGCGTGCGGACGGGACCCGCCGAGGGCTCGCTCCTCGTCCGTGTCAGCCGTCTGTTCGACGATGTCGCGGACCGCAAGGAGATCTTCGTCTATCCGTCGGCCAGGGTCGGCGGTGTCACCGTGCGTCCCTACTACACGGTCGACAACGACCTCTCCGTGGAGGTGACACCTACCGAGTGACCACGCCGGATGCCGGCGCTCGGCCGAGGGCTGCCGAGGGAGCCAACCGCCGTACCAGGGCGAGCGACGAAGGCGCCGGGTGAGGATGGCGAAGAGACCATTTCATGATCCAGAATGATGGGATGGTCACGCTTGAGACTCCCCGTTTGATCCTGCGTCGCTGGCGCGAGGAAGACATCGCGCCCATGGCTGCCATCCATGCCGACCCCGAGGTCATGCGGTGGATCCGTGACGGCAGCGTCCGTGACGAACAGCAGACTCGCGACGGCGTCCAGGGGTGGGAGAGTGAGTGGGAGGCACAGGGCTTCGGCCTGTTCGCCGTGGAGATCCGGTCCACTGGCGAGCTGGCCGGGTTCACCGGCCTTTCGGTGCCCCACTTCTTGCCGGAGGTGCTGCCGGCGGTTGAGGTCGGCTGGCGGCTGGGACGGTCCCACTGGGGGCAGGGCTTGGCCACCGAGGCCGCTGTGGCCGCTGTACGGTTCGGATTCGAGGAGCGAGGGCTGAAGCGGATCGTCAGCATCACTCAAGTGGGCAACGACGCCTCCGAACGGATCATGACCAAACTGGGGATGCATCCGGTTCGTGAGACCGTCAATCCCACCCGCGGTCGGCGAGTACGGGTGTTCGAGTTGTCGTCGGACCAGTACGGCACAGTCCCTCGTTGATGGCGGCAACGAAGGACTGTGGCCTGGTCGCGGACGACGAACCTGGCGGTAGCTGGTGGCCACGGCTCGATGTCTCTTGAGGCGATTGATGTCGCACTGAGCGATCTCGGCTCGGGTGAATTCGGTTGTTCAGCGGGCGTCTTGCTGCAAGGCCTCCCGCAGTCGCAGCAGTTCATGGTGTCGGCGCCGCGCCCGTACCAGGGCGAGCACCGCGGCGGCGGTGAGGACGACGCCGCCGGCGGCGGTGGCCACCAGGTCGGCGGCGCTGCCCCGGACTGCGGCCAGTGTCAACCCGGCCACCGCCGTTGCCACGGTCGCCGCAAGTGCGATCCAGCCCGACAGCACCCGGTCCCGGGCGAACAACGGCCGGCGCCTGCTCAGCACCCAGGCGGCGAAGACGGCCCAGGCCAAACCGATGGCGATCAGGCCGGCGAAGACGGCTTGGGTACGGGCAGGCAGCCGACACACAGACAGTCGGCATTCCGGTCAGAAATGTTCACGGCATCATGAGCAATCCGCCGAGACACCGGTGGCAGAAGCTCCGAGGTGGCGCCTGACCAGCGCACTGAGGACTCTGGTGACATGAAGGCGGGTCTGTCAGGGGCCGATGGCACCCTGCTCGGACGGAGTGGCCCGGGATATCAGCCGCCGGACGATCCCGTGTCACGAACCGAGATCATCCCATGACTGACGACCTGGGGAGCAATGACCGGTGACGGTTGGTGGGTCAGGGCCGCGAGACGTTGAGCGGCAGATTTCGGTGGAAGACGGCCATGGCCCGGCCGGGGCCGTTGTAGTCGTCGACGATCTTCGTGTCGAAGCCGAGGCTGCGATGGAAGGCGATCGAGCCGGTGTTCTCGATGGACGTGATCGCCTTCAACTGCCGTGCACCGTGACGCTCCGCTGCTTCAGCGAACGCCGTGTACAGACGACGTCCGAGACCGGTGCCACGGGCGTCGTCCCGCGTGGCGATCAGATGCACGTACCCGGTGCCGTCCGGGGTGACGAACCCGAAGATGTACCCGCGGATTCCGTCGTCGGCCCGGGCCACCAGGCAGGTGGAACCGAACTCCTGCACCAGGGCCAGAAGGTGCAGCGACCGAAGGTCGCGTTCGCCCCAGTAACGGGGGTGATCAGCCAGGACCTGGTGGAAGTCGGCCACCGCGGCCGGTGCGATGTGTATCCCCATGATGACGATCATGGCAGGCGCCTTGGCCGTTGCCGACGAAGGTCCGCACGGGTGGGGCAAGTGGCGACGCAGGAAGCCTGGTCCCGTGCGGCCTCAGGCCGCCCGTGAGCCGGCCTTGCGTGAGCGGCCGGGCGAGGACCGCGGGCGGGCTGTTGTGCCGGACCCAAGCAACGCCTGGTCTTCGTCGGTCGGCTCCTGGTCACGCCGGTGCACCTGCGCCTGGACTGCCGCACGCTGCTGCACCAGCCGACCAGCCGGGCCAACACGTCCCGAACCCCATCGCTCCCAAAGCCGCAGGATCTGCTCGCGATACGTCCTACGACGACTCGCGCACCACCAGCTCCGTCGGCAGCGTCAACTGCCGCCCGGCCGGGGCGGCTTCGGTGATCTCGTCCAGCAGGATCCCGGCCATGGTCCGGCCCAGTTCCTCGACCGGTTGACGGACCGTGGTGAGCGGCGGGTTGGTGTGGCGGGCGAGGACGGAGTCCTCGAAGCCGACGACGGCGACATCGCCCGGCACCTGCCGTTTCTGGCGGCGCAGTTCGCTCAGGGCGCTGACGGCCATCAGGTCGGACGCGGCGAAGACGGCGTCCAGCTCCGGCGCACGTTCAAGAAGCGAACGCATTGCCCGGCGCCCGCCCTCTTCCGTGAAGTCGCCCACCTCGACCAGTCGTTCGTCGGCCGGGACCCCCGCCTCCTCATGGGCGGCGCGCCAGCCGGCGAGCCGGCTGCGGCCCACGTCCATGTCGAGCGCGCCGGTGATGGTGGCGATGCGGCGCCGGCCGCTGCCCAGCAGGTACCGGACGGCGGCGGCGGCGCCCCCGGCGTTGTCGGAGGTGACGTAGCTCAGCCGCTCGTTCTCGTCGCGGCGCCCCGCCAGGACCGTGGGCAGCCCCATCTCCTCCAGCATGCCGGGCAGTTGGTCGTGGGCGTGGACCGAGACCAGCAGCACCCCGTCGACCCGGCGGGTCGCCACCGACGCGGTCAGCTGGTCCCGTTCGGACTGGTCGCGGACGAGCATCAGCTGGAGCTGGGTGCCGGTCTCGGAGAGCGCGCCGCTCACGCCGCGGATGAGGGCGGCGAAGAAGGGCTCCGAGCCGAGCCGGCTCTCCGACTCGGGGATCACCAGTGCCACCGCGTTGGTGCGGTTGGTGACCAGTCCGCGGGCGACGGAGTTGGGGACGTAGTCCAGTTCCTTGATCGCGGCCAGGACCCTGGCCCGCGCGTCGGCACTGACGAGTTCCGAGCCGTTGATCACGCGGGACACCGTCGTTCGCCCCACCCCTGCACGGGCGGCGACCGTCTTGATCGTGGGACGGCGGTTCCCTGTCATGTGCTCCTCCCGGCAGCAGCCGCGGCGGCCTCGGCCGCGGACGTGACCAGCGGCAATTGTGGCAGACGCGGTGCCCGGGTCAGCACCCCTGCCGCGATCACGAACCGAACACCGGACCGGGCTTCCGGTGACGAATTGTTTTCAAGTTATTGACATAGCCGATCCCTGCCACGAGTCTTCCATCCACTGGTGGGCACGTTCCCACCTCTTGATGGGAACGTGCCCACCGACAAAACGCCCACCCCGTCGTCGCGGAACCCGCCGCTCCGGTGCGCCGGCGCCGTCGCTTGGAGGAAGAAAACATGGCAATCGTTCGAAGGTCCTCGCGCACCACGGCGCTCGCGGTCGTCGCGTCCGCCGGTGCGCTCGCGCTCGTCGTCGGCTGCGGAGGCAGTGACGACTCCGTGACGGGCGGTGGCAAGAAGGACGGCAAGACCGTCATCACCATGGGCATGTTCGGTGTGATGGGCATCAAGGAAACGGGCCTCATCGAGCAGTACGAGAAGGAGAACCCCGGCGTCGACATCCAGGCCGAGGTCGCCGGTGACGAGCAGACCTACTACACCGCCCTCCAGACCAAGCTCGCCGCGGGCAACGGCCTGAAGGACATCCAGGGCATAGAAATTGGTAGGGCCAAGGAAATCACCGACACCCAGGCCGACAAGTTCGCGGACTTCTCCGACGTGACCGGCACCGACCACTTCCTGCCGTGGAAGCAGTCCCAGATCACCACCGCGGACGGCAAGGTGCTGGGCCTGGGCACCGACATCGGCCCGATGGCCGTCTGCTACCGCAAGGACTACTTCGAGCAGGCGGGCCTGCCCACCGACCGTGAGGAGGTCGGCAAGCTGTGGGAGGGCGACTGGGCGAAGTACGTCGAGGTCGGCAACACGTTCAAGAAGGACTTCAAAGGCGACAAGGTGGCGTACATGGACGCGGCCAGCGGCCTGTTCAACGCCATGGTCTACGGCCAGTCGGAGCAGTACTACAACGAGCAGGGCGAGCTGATCTACGACAAGAACCCGGCCGTCGAGGAGGCCTGGAACCTCGCCGCCGACGCGGCCGAGGACGGGCTGACCGCCAAGCTCCGCCAGTTCCAGCCGGGTTGGGACCCGGGCCTGGCCAACGGCACGTTCGCCACGGCCGTATGCCCCGCCTGGATGCTCAGCCACATCAGCGAGAAGGCCGGCGAGGCGAACAAGGGCAAGTGGGACGTGGCCCGGGCGCCCAAGGGCGCCAACTGGGGAGGCTCCTTCCTCGGTGTGGTGGAGAAGAGCCCGGTGAAGGAGGAGGCCAAGAAGCTCGTCGCCTGGCTGACCGCGCCGGAGCAGCAGGCCCACATCTTCAAGAAGATCGGCAACATCCCGTCCTCGCAAGAAGCACTGGAGAGTGCCGATGTGAAGGACGCCACCTCGGAGTACTTCAGCAAGGCCCCGATCGGTGAGATCTTCGGCGCCGCCGCTCAGGAGATCCCGGACAAGCAGGTGCTGGGCCGCAAGGACGGCACGATCAAGGACACCTTCTCCCAGGGCCTGGCCCTGATCGAGCAGGGCACCTCGCGCGACAAGGCGTGGGACACCACCGCGGAGCGCATCGAGAAGGCGGTCGGCTGACCCGCCGCCCCTCCGGCCGCCCGGGCCCGCCCGCACCGTCGGCGGGCCCCGGGCCCCGGCTTCCCTGTCTGCTCTCAGGAAGGAACTCCGGTGGCGACCTCCACCACCAGCGCCCGGGCGGATCTCGCCGAACCGGGCGGCAACGGCACCAACCGGCGGCGCAGCGCACTGCTTCACCGGCTGGACGTCAAGGGCGCGCCCTACGCTTTCGTCGCGCCGTTCTTCGTCATCTTCGCCGCGTTCAGCTTCTACCCCCTGATCTACACCTCCTGGATCTCCCTGCACCGGGTGGAACTGGCCACCCTCGACGTCATGGAGTGGGTGGCGTTCGACAACTACGTCGAACTCTGGGGCGACTCAAGGTTCTGGAACGCGCTCCAGAACACGATCACGATCGGTGTCATCTCCACCGTGCCGCAGCTGCTGATGGCGCTCGGCCTGGCGCATCTGCTCAACTACAAGATGCGCGGCTCGCTGTTCTTCCGCGTCGCCTCGCTCGTGCCCTACGCCACCTCGGTCGGCGCCGCCGCCCTGGTGTTCACGATGCTCTTCGAACGCGACTTCGGGATGATCAACTGGGCGCTCGGAGTGGTCCATCTGGACCCGGTGGACTGGGAGGCCGACAAGTGGCCCGCCCAGGTCGCGATCTCCACCATCGTCATCTGGCGCTGGACCGGCTACAACGCGCTGCTCTACCTGGCCGCGATGCAGGCCATCCCCGCCGAACGGTACGAGGCCGCCGCCATCGACGGCGCCTCGCGGTGGAAGCAGTTCACCCATGTCACGGTGCCGGGGATCCGCTCCACCATCGTCTTCACCATCGTGCTGTCCACGATCGGCGCGACCCAGCTGTTCGGCGAGCCACTGATCTTCGGCCAGGGCCCCAACGGTGTGACCGGCGGTGCGGACAACCAGTACCAGACGCTGGGTCTGCTGCTGTACGAGGAGGGCTGGCGGAACTACCAGATGGGCCGCTCGGCGACCATCGCCTGGGCGATGTTCCTGGTCCTCATCGTCGTCTTCGTGGCGCAGCGCCTGATCACACGCCTTCGCAACCGTACGTCCTGACCAGGAGTCGCCAATGACCACAGAAAGCCTCCCGGTCCGGACGGACGCCCCGGCCCGGACCCCCGCCGAGAAGACCGCACGCGGTGGCCGCCGGTTGCTGGGCCAGCGCGCCGGACGCCAGCACCACGCGGGCCCGCTCTCCTACATCCTGCTCGCCGTGATGGCGCTGCTGTCGATCTTTCCGCTGTACTGGACGATGGTGGCGGCCTCCACCGACAACACCCGCGTCAGCCAGACACCGCCACCGTTCCTGCCCGGCCCGAACCTGTTCAGCAACCTCGCCCGCGCCTGGGACGAGGCGGCGATGGGCAAGGCCATGATCAACAGTCTGATCGTGGCCGGAGTCATCGCGCTGTCCACGGTGTTCTTCGCGACGCTCGCCGGATTCGCCTTCGCCAAGCTGCGGTTCAAGGGCCGCAACATCCTGCTCATGCTGGTGATCGGCACCATGATGGTGCCGCCGCAACTGGGCGTCGTACCGCTGTTCATGATGATGTCCGAGCTGGGCTGGTCGCAGGAGCTGCCCGCCGTCATCTTCCCTACGCTGGTGAGCGCGGTCGGCGTGTTCTTCATGCGGCAGTACCTGTTAGAGGCGCTGCCCGACGAGCTGGTCGAGGCGGCGCGCGTGGACGGCGCGCACTCGCTGCGGATCTTCTGGAGCATCGTACTGCCCGTCGCGCGTCCCGCGATGGCGGTCCTCTTCATGATCACGTTCGTGCACGCCTGGAACGACTTCTTCTGGCCGTTCGTGGTGCTCGACATGACCAACCCGACCGTCCCCGTCGCCCTCACCCAGCTCAGCGCCGGATACATCCGCGACCAGTCCCTGATCATGGCGGGCGCGCTCCTCGGCACGCTCCCGCTGCTGGCGATGTTCATCGTCTTCGGCCGGCAGATCGTCAGCGGCATCATGGCGGGCGCGGTGAAGGGCTGACCCTCCCCTTCCCACTTCACCCCACTTCATTCGAAAGGACATACGTGGTCACCGCAGCACAACAGCAGACCGCGTCCGCCCCGGACGCCTCCCGTACCTTCCCGAAGGGCTTCCTCTGGGGCACCGCGACCGCCTCCTACCAGATCGAGGGGGCCGCCGGCGAGGACGGCCGCACCCCGTCCATCTGGGACACTTACGCCCGCACCCCGGGCCGGGTCCGCAACGGCGACACCGGTGACATCGCCACCGACCACTACCACCGCTGGCGCGAGGACGTCGCCCTCATGGCCGAACTCGGCGTCGGCGCCTACCGCTTCTCCCTCGCCTGGCCACGCATCCAGCCCACCGGCCGCGGACCCGCCGTGCAGAAGGGACTCGACTTCTACCGGCGTCTCGTCGACGACCTGCTCGACAAGGGCATCCAGCCCGTCGCCACCCTCTACCACTGGGACCTGCCCCAGGAACTGGAGGACGCGGGCGGCTGGCCCGAACGCGCCACCGCGGAGCGGTTCGCCGAGTACGCGGCGCTGGCCGCCGACGCCCTCGGCGACCGAGTGCGTACCTGGACCACCCTCAACGAACCCTGGTGCAGCGCCTTCCTCGGCTACGGCTCCGGAGTGCACGCCCCCGGCCGCACCGACCCGGTCGCCGCGCTGCGCGCCGCCCACCACCTCAACCTCGGCCACGGCCTGGCCGTACAGGCGGTGCGCGAGCGCGTCCGTGCCGACGCCCAGATCTCGGTCACCCTCAACATCCACCACGTACGCCCCCTCACCGCGGCCGAGGCCGACATCGACGCCGCCCGCCGCATCGACGCGCTGGCCAACCGGGTCTTCACCGGCCCGATGCTGCGCGGCGCCTACCCGGAAGACCTGTTCAAGGACACCGCCACCCTGACCGACTGGTCCTTCGTGCGCGACGACGACCTGGAGACGGCCCACCAGCCGCTGGACTTCCTCGGCGTCAACTACTACTCGCCCACCCTCGTCTCACGGGCCGACGGCACCGGCACCCACACCTCCGACGGGCATGGCAGAAGCGAGTTCAGCCCGTGGCCGGGCGCCGACGACGTCGCCTTCCACCAGTCCCCGGGCGAGACCACCGCCATGGGCTGGGCCATCGACCCGAGCGGTCTGTACGAGCTGCTGCGCCGGCTCTCGTCCGACTTCCCGCAGCTGCCGCTGGTCATCACCGAGAACGGCGCGGCGTTCGACGACTACGCCGACCCCGAGGGCAACGTCAACGACCCGGCCCGGATCGCCTATGTACGCGACCACCTGGCCGCCGTGCACGACGCCCTGCGCGACGGCTCCGACGTACGCGGGTACTTCCTGTGGTCACTGCTGGACAACTTCGAGTGGGCACACGGATACAGCAAGCGCTTCGGCGCTGTGTACGTGGACTACCCGACCGGGCGGCGCATCCCCAAGGCCAGCGCCCGCTGGTACGCCCAGGTGGCCCGCACCGGCGTCCTGCCCGGCGCCTGACCCCGACCCGGTGCGGCACCTCATCGCCTGCCTCGCACGGGTGCCGCACCCCGGCCCGGG